>JAHFPK010000045.1 GCA_023266715.1 Hyphomicrobiales bacterium
GTCACGCAGCCCTGAGATAAACTCCCGGTATCGGCTGGTCGAAAGCATATGAGTTGCATCGACGGTATCGCGCTTAAGATTTGGGGGCGTGATCGATGTCACTTCCGCCAGGGTGGCATAGGTTCCGGAACCAGGGTCGCGCTGGAAAAGCGTATTGTGGCCAATGGTGGCGTCGGTTGTCATGGCGTGAGCTCCTATTCAGAATGCCAAATTTGAAAATCCATAGAAATTCGATGAAAACCTTCAGCGGCGTTGCCTTCTTTTTCAAAGTCATGGCGTTCGCTGTCGATGAAAGCTCCCTGCAATTGAAGGTTTCCAATATTGCGACGGATGCCGCTCAAGAGGTCGCGGACGGCTCGCGCAACATCCAGAGTGCTGACATAGGTTTCGCCCCAGCAGTCAATCTGCACTCGGCTTTGCACAAGCCCGGTTGCCCCCTGCATGGAGTAGTCCCTGCCGCCGCTCACCCGCTGCAATGATATTGATGGTAGCGCGTCACCCTGGGGGCGTTTTTGCCAGTCGATGCGGTTACCCACGAGAGCCGCAAGGGCAGTGTCCGTCAGCATGAAACCGATTAGAGCCTTTTCCATTTTCAGCCCTTCGCCAGTTTCGCCGCCTTGGCCGCTTTCCGCTTTGCCGCGCGCTTGGCCGTTTTGATAATTTCGTCGCCGAGGTCGTTCTTGATATTATCAAGAACCTTCATTTTGTTGCTGTCCCAAGCGGGGCGGAGATAGGGCTTGCCGGGCTGAACGCTTGAGCCAAATTCCTGCACGATGCGCTTGATCGCATCCTTCTTGGACTTGGCCTTTGTCGGCCCGATGTATGCGACAGCGAAACTTCCCTCACCTGCGGCCGCACGTCTCGCGCCGCGAAGCGCTGAAACGGCCTCTGCCTTACTGCCGCCACCGCGCATGACTGCTGCAAATTCGGCGTTGCCGACCTTGTTGGAAATCTTGCTGCCGACCTTGATGCTTTTTTCAAGTTCGTGCGTGTCTTTGGGCGCAAGTTCCGATGCCGCATCGGCAACCGGTTGGCCTGCCTTAATCAAAACGCGCTTCAAGACATTCCGCGCCGTGGCCTTTGGCAATTCTCCCAGCGCCGCGTCAAGTTCACGAAGTCCTGAAACCGAGACGTTGACGCTCATTTATCGGCCCGCGCCGCCGCGCTGATCTCAATGCCTTCACGGCGGCCGATTTCCTTGACAAAGAAAATGTCATAGGTGCGCCCGCCGAAGATCACCCTGTCTTTTGGGTTGACGACGGACATTGCAATGCTCCAGCGGATCAAGAAACGGGTGGTGATCTGGGCCGAGACTTCGGCGGCGCGCATCCGCTCGCCGTCACTCACGTCAGTTTTTTTGGCCCAGACGGTGCCAAGCGAAATCCATTGGGAGACGGACTCATTCAACGCGTTTTTGGAAATGACCGCCTGTTGAATATCAATCCGACGGTCGAGCTCGCCTGCCCTCACGTTTAGAGCGCAACGTTCGGGAACATGAAATTGACGGCAAGAACGGTTGTGCTCTTGGCTACGCCAACGAGGTTTACATACTCTCCTGATCCGATATCTGCCACCGGACAGATGCCGCCGGGAGTGTCGGAGCCATAGTAAGCAAGGCCGGCAGTGAGCGTTGCACCGATTGTGATATCTCCGGACTTGTGGACCTTGACGGGTTGACCCGCGGCGCCGCCGTTCAATGCAATGCCAGTTGCCTGACGTACTTCCGCCGTGGCTGAATTGCTATCAAACAGTTTCCATGTCTTTGTGGCGGCTTCTTTATAGAGAAGCTGCCCCGCGGTTACAGTTGCGCCGAGAAGCCCGGCTTCCTGGACTGAATCGCTGCCTGCAATAACGCTGGCAGCCGTGATTACGAGATCGGCCATTTGTAGTCTCCTTGGTTAGATTGAAGTTCTGCGGAATGGGGCGAGAAGAGCATCCGCTGCCATGGGCAATTTGATTGCGGTCTGGTCGATCACCACGTTCTCGCGGTTTTCCTGCCAGTGGCCGATGAGCATGAGCATCGCCTGACGGATGGCCGCCGGAACGTCATCGGCCGCATCGCCATAGCCCGCCTTGAATGTCACGCGGACGGCATTGCTGGTTTCGGCAGGTGTGGGCCAGGCATCGACCGGGATCACCCAGCCATCGAGGCTATAGGTATCGGTTTCATAATTCGCAGCATCCCAGGTCACATAAAGAAGCGTCGTCGGATCGACGTATTCCACCGAAGTGACCGAGATCAGGTTGCCGAGCGGAATCCGCAGATCGCCGCAAGGAAACGTGTCGTAATAAAGCTCCCACGTCTGCTCTATGAGGCAGCGCCCGAGGATGCCGGTATAGCCGTCGAGATATGACGTTGCGGCGTCAATGAAGGCTTCCAGCATCCCGTCATTGTCGCTGTCGTCAATCCGGCAATGGGCCTTCGCCTCGGCCAGCGTGACCGGCGTCAACGTCGGTGCTGTCTTGAGCTTGAGCGCCATTGCCTGTCCTATTGCCTGTTGGTTCGCGTCAGCTTTTGCTGAGTGCCGTCACGTTTCGAGTTCGGTGTCTTTTCGCGCCGTGCCGCAGGTGCCCTGAAACGGGCTCCGGTGAGTTTTCTCGGTGTTTCAGGAATTGGCGCGCTGCCGTCTGTCCCGGCGCCGAGTGGAAAGCCGAGGAATGACCTGAAGCCGACTGCCATGTTCTTATGCCGGGTCCGAACCCGTTATCGGATCGGCCCCAGCGGTACCGGTCACGGTCGAGGTCCAGCTCGCGGTTGCGTCGTCTTCTTTCCGAACTGTGAGAGTGCCCGCCACCACATCCCACTTGTTTCGCAGGAAGCGCAGCGCCTGGCGCATGGTGCGGAATGTGGTCGAGCCGCTATCGGTGCCCAGCGACATGTCGCGGTTGAGAATGCCGTCGGCAATCTCGTTTACCGCGTCGGTTGCAAGGCCCGCCGCATTCACCACGACGCCATCGGTGCCGGTGTCTAGCAGGATGGCGGCGGTGTCGCTCTTGACCGCAGCAATATCCGTAATGATGGTGCCTATCTCCGTGTCAACATATCCGGCGATGGTAGCGAGCGTTGTATTTACCGTTACGAAGGCTCCGGCAATGTCGCTGGCATCCGCCGGGTCTGCTGGCAGATTGTCTGTCTTAGCCTTGACGAGGGCGACTTGTGCAAGCACCGCGTCATCGGCAGTTCCAAGCGCGGTCGCCAATTCCGCGTTCGTCGGGATATCGTCAACGCTGGTCTGCAATGTTGAGATGCTGGCCGATGTGGCCAGGCCCGTCTGAATTTCAGTGACGGCGCTTGCTGCCAATTCGCTTGAACCAATGGCGTCCGCCGCAATCGCCGCTGCCGTGATCGCGTCCGTCGCAATGCTGGCAACCTTGACTTCGGGAATGCCCGCCGCTGCGGTCACTGCCGTGCCTGCGATATCAACCGTGTCTCCCTTGACCAAAGCGCTCGCACCAGTTCCGGTGAAGTTGACCGGCTGCGTTGTCCCGAGATTGGCGTTCACCGTCGTAACACTGGCGGCGGAGACGCTATTGATCTTCTTGGCGTCAACGTCAACTTGGCCATTTGCCGATTGATTGATCTGCCCTGCACCGGAGCCGCGCGTATAAAGCCCGCCCGCTGCTTCTGCTGCCGCATTGGGGAGTGCTGTGAGGCCAAGCCTGACAGCATCGAAGGGATCAATGGCGACAATCTCCAGTTCCAGCGCAACCGGAGCCATGTTCGTTGCGCCATAGAGATAGAGGGTTGCCCAGGGCGAGGAGGCAAAAACCGTGTCGGGCACGTCAAGACGATAGACGCCCTTCATGTTCGTGGCGTCGATTTCCACAAAACCACCCGAGGACCAAGCGCCGCCGACTGTTTGCGTGGCAAGAGTGATCGCCGTGGCCGAACCCGTGGCTCCCTTGCGATAATAGGCCTTGAGACCGGCGGTGTTGAATGCGAGGCCGGAAAGTCCGGCGCCGATAGTGCTTGATGAGTCCATAATGAACACATCGACCGTTTGGGAAGTGACGCCAGCCTTGAATGTTCTCTTAGCCATTGAGGCCGCCTGCCATTCCGGGGTGAACTTTCAGTCCGCCACTTCCGGCACCCGTGCCGTCATCAAGGCTGCAAATCCTGACGCCCATTTCGTACATCGTTACGGCAGGGCTTTCCGCCGTAAATGCGCCACCGTTGTTGCTTGTCGCCTTCTTCATCGTCAGGCCGTTGGTCTTATGAATATGGCGATAGTTTGTGTTAGGCAGGGCGGTTTTAAACAAGCTGAGATTGGCCGTACCTGTTGCTTGAACTGTCACCAGATAATCGGTGTTTTTGGCCAGGGATATATCGGTCACAACTCCTGCAACCTTTGTACGTACACTGTAGCGACCTGACTGGGCGGGAACCGCACCCTGTTCGCCAAGAAACGTGTCGCTTGCGATGAGCGTTCGCCCTGCAAGCGGGTCAGAGTAAAAGTTCATGGTGAAATCAGCAGCAGCACTTGCAAACTGCCCCCAGAACCAAAGTTCGTCAACCTTGCAATCCCACGGCACCTGAAAAATCAGACCGCACTCATCCGGATTTGTGCTATCCTGGAATGCTTCCAGGAGGGCAGAGTTAAATGCAAGACCGCCGTCTATCCAGCCTAACGTGCCATCGTCGAAAACGATGACTACATTTGGGCGGCGACCGGCACCCAAGGTTTGGGTAGTTTGCCAAGCACTTGAAACAAATTGGTTCGTGGTAGGAAATCCGTGTCCTGTTGAGTACCGATGAACGCCCATTTCTATGTTTACGGAGTCCACCCCTCCCTGCGCCGTCATGTCAAACACGATTGCGATAAGGTCTCCGTCAGACATAGACTTTGAACCAATGTTCATCGTGGCAGTGGTCCACGTATTTGTGACAAGCCCCGCGCCTCCCGTCAAAGTAGTCTTGACATCAAAAGTCCCGTCTGGCTGCGCGATAGGTCCGGCCCCGGCTGCTACATCTTGAATGCCTATATCAACAGTTGTCGCGCCGTTGGCAAAAGTGACCGTTCCCGTCCTGAATTGAATTGACCCCGTGCTGAGAGTTTTAGAACCGGCAGGTTTGCCGTCAATTCGCAGACGGCCAATCATTGCTATTTTTTCCGTCGCCGCATCAATAGTTCCAGCCACAGTGTTGCTGAAATTAACTGCCTCGGGGTACAGAAACCCAGTTTGAACCGCTGCTTGGGTCATTCCACAAAGCTCCGGCCCAACAGATACGTCCTTATTTGCGCAAAGGTTGTGTTGCCCGCCGCGCGGGCTTCTCTCACGAGGAGCGCCAAACGTTGCGCTACGTAAGTGTTGTCATTCACGTTCGGAACTACGTCAAGGTCGGCTTGCAAAATCTCAACCTCCTTGACCGGCCCAGCGGTTGTTTGCACGGTCAAATGGACATGATTCAGGCCGGCGCATCTGGATATGGCGGTGATGGAGGCCATCTGGCTACTTCTTCACGCTCTTGCGCATCATGCGGTCGGCGGGGGAGTGCATGGCCTTCTCTTCCTTGACCTCACGGACCACGCCATTCTGGATTTTCCAGGACGCCATATTCTCCGGCATCTCCGGAATGATGTCGCCCTTCGACCACTGGCCGTGAGCAATGATAACTTCAACTTTCATGATGGGAATCCTGTCCATGTTCCGGGCGGCGGCTGGCGGGTTTGATCCCAATCCTTCGCGGCCTGGTAGGTGTGCTGCATGTTTTCGTCAGGCCAGCGCACCATCAATTCGATATGGCCTATGGTAATGCGCGGCGCGAGGAAGAGCGTGTTTCCAGCCTTCTCCCAATTGCGCCAGAACTGGATATCTGGGTCGGTGTGGCCGGGACCATATTTTCCTTCGGCATCCGGCGTTGTGAACATCCATGGGCGCGGAAGAGACCGCAGCTTCTCCGCCCTTATCAAAGTCAGACCAAAGTGCGCATGGCTTGCCCGGAAAATGTCCTGTTCAAGATCGGCGCGCGGAAAGTCGCGCGTTTCCTCGCCCGCAACGCCCTTGATCCCGAACAGCAGGCCCGTGTTGTGGCGCGAGGCCTGCACCGGTGCCAAGGCATCAACCTCTGGATAAACGCAGGCCGTTTCGATAAGCCGCTGCACATGACCCGCGTGGAAAACGCTGTCATAGTCAATGGCCAGAAGATAATCGACGCTCGGGTCTTCCAGAACTTCATCCAGCGCCGAAGTCATGCATTGGTCCCAGAACGCGCCGGTCACTTTTGACAAATCGATGCCGAGCTTCGGCAGCGCCAGAAGCGCCGACATCCACATGTCGTTGAAGCCCAGCCGCGGCGTTGACATGACCGCCTTGACTTTTGGCGGTGCCAAATGTGGCTTGCGGCCCGACCAATTAAGCGAAACCGGCAGCGAAGCGCAGTCCTGGATATCGGAAACCCAGGGCCGCAGCAGCACGAGACCAGCGTTTGCGAGATAGGTTCGCAATTGATTTCGATCAAACAACGCCTTGTGAAAGTCGTCCTGATCAATCTGGCCGCCCATGGTGTAGGCTTCGATTGGCGCCTGCTCTCCGGCGAGATAGCCCTGGGCGATCTTTTCAAAGTCGGGAACGGCAATCATAAGTTCGCCGCCTGGCTTCAATGCCCTTGCCCACTCATTCACGATTGCCTGAATCTTGCCGTGAGGGAAGTGTTCGAGGCAATGCGAAGCGCGGATAACGTCCACCGAGGCATCGGCGGCGGGAAGCGGGTAGATTTCAGAGCCGTGGCCATGGCCGAGCGGGGTGAAACCTTCTGGCGAAGTCGTGCCAGCGCCGAGATCGAGGCGGATCAAGCGGCGACCTCAAGCCTGCGGTAATCGTCTGAGGCGTCATAGGGGTGGGAATTCAGCCCCACGATAACCGCCCCTTGTTTCACATGAAACTCATGAAACTCGCCCGGCGCCACGGTGTAGATTTTACCGCGCTGCATTTGGATATTGAATAAGCCGAGTTTCAACAGTGCCTCGCCTTCGCAGAGCACGAACTTTTCGGACTTTTTCAGATGGTAATGCCCACCGATCACCGTATCCTTTTTGGCAACGATCAGCTTGGCCTCGGGAAACGTTGTAAGGTCGCGGCGCTCGTCACTATGGGTCACCTGCAGCTTGGCAATCTCGGCATCGACCATGATATTCACCAACTCGGCGAACTTGACCTTTGGCTCAAAGCCCAGAACTTTCCGGCTTTTCGAGGCATCGCCGCAAAGCAGATCGACTTCGGCAGGGCGGGTCAGGTCAACATCATACTCGACAAACTCTTCCCAATTGTCGATCCCTGCTCTGGCAAAGGCGGCGATGACGAATTCCTTGACCGAATGGGTCTCGCCGGTGGCGATCACGAAGTCATCGGCCATCGGATGCTGCATGATCGTGTAAATCCACTCGACATATTCGCGCGCGTAGCCCCAGTCGCGCTTGGCTTCCAGATTGCCCAGTGTGAGCTTATCGCGGCGCCCGGCGGCGATCTCAGCAACCGCCTTGCAGACTTTCCGGCTCAGGAAAGCCTCGCCACGGCGCGGACTCTCGTGATTGAACAGGATGCCGCAATAGACCCGCATGCCATAGGCTTCGCGCCAGACCTTGGCGAGATTGTAAGCCGCGACCTTTGATGCGCCATAGGGCGAGCGCGGATAAAACTTTGTTGCTTCGGTCTGCGGCGTTTCCTGCACCTTGCCAAACATTTCGCTTGAGCATGCCTGATAGATTTTTGCGTCAAGGTGCAGCGTCCGGCATGCCTCCATGATGCGAAGCAGGCCGCCAGCATTGATATCCTGCGTCACGTCGGGATGATCGTAGCTGTCGCGGACCTGGCTCATTCCGGCGAAATTGTAAATCTCGTCGGGCCGCACCGCGTCGATGATGCGAAACAGGCTGCCGCCATCGAGCATGTCGCCGGTGTGCAGCTTGATGCGGTCTTGGACCGCAGAAAGATTTGACAGGTTCGGCTGCGAAACCCGGCGGACAAGTCCGTGGACCTCATAGCCTTTCGAGATGAGCAGTTCGGCCATGTAGGAGCCATCTTGCCCGGTGATTCCGGTGATCAATGCGCGCATTTCATTTCCCTTGATGATCCCTGAAAATGGCGTGTGCAGCGGCCGGCAGGGAATACCGGCTTTCAGTAGCGAACCTAGCTGCACACTTCTGTTTTTAAGCCTCGACGAGGGTGTTCACGCCCGCCTTGGAAACGGAGTTCGGCGACTCGGTGAAGTTGTAGAGTGCGCCCCAGGCCGAGATGAGCTGGGTGGTGCGCGGGCTGACCTGGACGCGGATGTAACGCCGCTTGCCGGTCAGATCGAGGTTGAAGTGGGTCAAATATGCCGCCGACGTGTCGGCATTTGGCGCGGTATAATCCGTGCCCGCGACCGTCCCGGAAATGTCCGCGAAGTTCGAAGCGTCCGTAGTATTGCTGTGCTGCAACTTGAGCGTCTGGAACTTATTGGACACCACATCTGCGGTGCCCGCATGGATCGTCAGCGACAAATGGCGCGCTTTGTTGCCGGACGGGTTCGTGTCGATATTGATGGCCGTCGCGGTGGCCGCTGCGGTCACCGAGGCATGAAGAATGGCCAGAAAAGGCTTGGGTTGGGGTTTCATTCTGATCTCCTGAAATTTTGCAGAAAAAAGGGGCCTGCAAAGTCGCAAGCCCCGTCAATGCCGTGGATTATTCGGCCATCAGGGCGACGACCGGGCCCGCCTGGGTGGTCGTGCCGGTGCCGTGGACCGCAATGTCGAAGCGCTCGGTCGCCTTGATGGCGATCTGATCCTCGGCGAACTTGTATTCAGTCGAGCGCGCCACGGTCATGCCGCGCCGGTCGCCGAAGGTTGCCGCCAGGCCGATGTCGCCGAACAGCATGACTGCGGTGTCGGAAAGATCGGTCTGGGCTGTGGGCATCGACGGCGTGATCATCACCTGGAAGCCCATGTAGCGATAGACATAGGTTCCGGTCACATCATCCTTGGTGAGGCCGCCAGCGGCCTGGATGAGCCGCTGGAAGGTCAACGCCCACGCAACCTGGCTGCAATACCAGCGTGGATTTCCGCGGACATAGACATATTGCGGCAGCGCAGCCATGACCTTGTTGAGATCGGCTGCATCATATTCGGCGAAGGTGTCATGGCCGGATGCGGCGTCAACCGAACCCGCCAACGAACCAACGCCCGTGGTGAACTTTGTCAGGATGCCGGTAATGCCATTATAGCTGGCCGAACCGTCTCCGATGAAGCCCGCCGTGTCTTCCGCAACCGCGAAGGCATAGGCAATTTCACCGACGAGAAGGTCGCCGAGATTGATTGCCGCGTCTTCGTCCAATTCGGAAGAGAGCAGCGTCAGAACGCCCCACTTGGAGGAGGTCAAGCGGACCTGATCCCAAGCGGTCTGCGATGCCGTGATCGCTACTGCTTCACCGACAGGATAGGCAGTCAGGCCAGAGACGCGGCGCGGCACAGTCATCGTGTCACGGCCCATCGGCATGACCTGGCAAAGCTGGCGGAAGATGCCATAGCCGTCACGCAGATCGATGATGTCCATCGAGAATTCTTCCGGCACGAAATAACCGCCGGCGGAATTCACGCCTTCCGAATGCGCTTTTTCGAGAACGATGCCGTTTTCGCGGCACCATTTTTCGGCCTTGATATTGCCGAAAATCGATGCCTGGCAGAATTTGCCGAAGCGCAGGGCCCGGAGTTCGGCATTTTCGCCCTTGAAGTTCTTCAAGCGCGAGCTGCGAACCGATCCTGGTGGCAGAATGATGCCGGATTTGACAGGCAGCACTGGCGCCGCAGTGGCGGCGACAAGTTTGTTGGTCTCTTCAGCCCGAACGATCTTCGCGTCAAAGCTCGCCACATCCTTCTTGAGGTCGGCATAAGCAGTTTCGTCGGCAGCGTCGTCAACATAGGCGTCGGCATTCATTTTCGCCACGAGTGCCGCCATTTTGTCAATGACGAGCGCCCGCTTGGCGCGGAGTTCAGCAATCTTGTCCATTTGGTTTCTCTGAAATTGCGGGCGGCACGATGCCTGCCCAAGTCTCCCGGCATCAGCCGGGGAAAATCCGCTCAATAACTTTTGAAGCGGACAAGCTCCAATTCGCGGGTGCGGCGGTCTCGCGCGGACTTGATCCGCTGCGCCGTGGCCGCCCGCTCAATGCGTTCGATTCTTTCCTTCGAAACAATGGCCATGCCGCATTTGGCGGCCAGCTTGTCGAGGATGGTGGTCAGTTTTTCGCCTTCGGACGCCTTGATGATCTGCTCAACATAGGCGTCGATCATGGGCCCGACGTCGATTCCGGCCGAGCGCGCTTCGATCAAGGCCTCGGGATTGGCCGGGACGCTGACAATTGAGAACTCCAGAAGCTCCTGCTCCATGAAATCGATGCCGAAGCGGCGCTGCGGATCGTCGGTGAAGGCATATTTCAGAGGCTGAAACCCGACCGAAGTGGCATTCAGGAACTTGCCCTTGAGCATGTCGAATATGGTGTCATTGAAACGCGCCATGCCCAGCGGCGTGAACTCGGTTTCGGCTTTCAGCTTCTTGTCTTCGACCCAGACCTTGCTGGCCCGCGCCACCGGCAGAGATTCCGCGTCATGGCCCCAAAGGACGACCGGGTTCTTGCGGTAATTGTCCAGTTTCCAGCCATCGACGGCGATTGTGTCGCCCATCCGGTCCACCGATGCGGTGCTGATTGTGAATATCAGCGAGCGGTCATCCTTGCCTGCCTTGATCTCGGTGTCGAATGAATGCGTGATTCCGGTCTCGGCCAGCGGCTCGGTTGCATCCTTCGCTGCCTCATGGAAGCGCTCGATGGACAGCATGGCGGGTTTTTTAGGCATCAACTTTCTCCTTCAGCCGCTTGGGCTTCGCGGGTGGCGGGGTTGCTGGCTGCTGCGGCGTGTCGATGGGCTGCAAGTTCATGGGCCGGTAATACTTGTCGCCATCCTCGATGCGGTTCATATTCTCGCGGTCGCGGATATCGTTTTCGGACAGCCAGCCATTGGTAAAGCCTACCGCGTATGCATTGTACCGGGCGGAAATGTCGCCCTTGAGCAGCGCATCAGGCAGGAATTCGAAATAATATTGAGCCTGTTCCGATTCCAGCAGCAGGTCGCGGAACAGCGCCTGGCACCAGCGCTCGAAGATCGACATCAGGCAGCCTTCGACGTACTCCAGGCCCTGGTGCTCAATGTTGTTATTGGTGGCGCGCTCCAAATCCTGCACCCGATGCGGCGGCATGCGGTAAATCCGGTAGATTTCGGCGTTCTGCCACTTGCGCTCTTCGACGAACTGGGCATCGACATTGTTCATTCCGATCTGTTTCCAGTCGAAACCGCCGTCGAAAATGGCGAGATTGTGGGCGTTCTCCGGGCCCTGGAAGCGCTCTTTCCAGTCGGCGCGCAGCTTGTCGGCCGCTTCCTTGCCGATTGCGGTGGGCACCACCAGCGCGCCGTTGGGCTGGGCGGAGTTACCGAAGAAGGCGGCGCCATATTTTTCGGCGGCAATCGCATGGCCAATGGTTTCGCGCTGCCAGGCGATGGGCGACATGCCGCAGATGCCATCGAGCGAGTTGCCGCGGACATGCAGCATGTCTTCGGACGGCACCGTGAACTGCTCGCCGCCGACGGTCACGCGATAGAACAGGTCGCGGCCATCCTTGGTGCGCAGGATGTCAACGTCCTTGGACGGAATGGGCCAGAGCTCAGCAACCGCGCCACGGCCGTCGCGGATGATCAGCGCATAGCCATTGCCTTCAAGATCGACCTGCATTTGCAGCATCTGCTTGAATTCAAACGCAGTGTTGCGGCGGTTCGGCCGGTCATGCAGCAGGCGATAGAGCGGATGATCGATGGCGCGTTCCTTGCTTCCGTCCTTCCGCCGGCGATACATGATGAGCGGCAACTTGGCGGTGTCTTCGGAGCGCACCGTAACGCAGGCCCAGACCGCCGAAAGCCCCATGGCGGACTTGGTGGTGACCTTGATGCCGGCCACCGTCTTGATGCCGTCGAGCAGGTCGAGCCAGAAGCGGCTTTGCGAATTTGTCTCCTTGCGCCAGGGCGCGGTGAGACGCTGCCAAACGCCCATCTCAGGCAAAGCCCCCGCGCGCGAGGATTTGGGCTTCGGTGATATGTTCCGGCGGTGGCGGCATCATGTTGGCGCCCGACACCCCGGCCGCCATGGCCAGCGCCACCATTCCATCGATCCGGCCATGCGATTTGAATTTTGACAATTTGCGGTTCCCTGCTGGGTCTGATTGGATTGTCGCGTTCGCCGCGCACATGGTCAGAACGGGATGGCCGTCATGTACCAATTGTTCATTGAGCAAGAGGCTTTCCAGCGTTCGGAGTGCTGGCGACATGGACTGGAAGCCCTGGCCGAATTCCTCAAATATCGCGTCATCTCCCTCAATTTCCTCGTCGCGGAACCCAGCGCGCTGCAACCACGGTTTCAAATGCCGGAAGTTCCAGCGGTCAAAAGCGATTTTCTTGAGGATCAATTTTTCATGAAGGTCGAAGAGGTGAGCGGCAACGAACTCATATTCCACCGATTTGCCCGGTGTCGTAGCGAGAAAATCCTGCTTGGCCCACATATCATAGGGCACACGGTCACGCCTCGACTTCTCGGCGAGGCCATGCTCGGGAAGCCAGAAGGTCGGCTTGACGTTCCATTTGCCGCCGATGTTGGCGAGCAGCACAAGAGCGGTGAGGTCGCTTGTTTCAGAGAGATCGAGACCGGCGAATACGTCAAGACCTTCGAAATCCTTGGCCACTTCGCCGCGGCAGGAATTCCAGATTTGCTTCGAGACGAAAGGCGAGTTGACATCTACCCGCTGGTTAAGCGTGTAGTTTCGATAAAGCGATTCCTGTGATGGCAAGGCCTTGGCATTTTGTGCCTGGGCCCGGACTTCCTGGGCATTGAGGAAATCACCGAAGGCCGGGTTGGCCTGCTTTATCGCTTCATCCGAAAAAGGATCGAGGGATTCATCGGCGGTATAGAGGCTCAATACCACGCGCGGATCGCGGCCAGTTTTCGCGTCGTCAATCAGGATCGAAAGCAGGTCACCATCTGTCGGCGCTTGCGTCGAGATGATGATCGACATTGGGTGGTCATGGGCACCCATCGCGTTTTCGATGGCGTTGTAGAGTTCCGACACCGGGCCTTTGACTTGGCCGAGCTCGTCGTGAACCGCGAAGATTGGCGACTGGCCGTGAGCGGTTGAGGCTTCGGCAGAAAGCGCTTTGTAAAGCGTTCCAAGGTCGGGGCAGAGAATTTCCTTGATGGTGTCCCGGACGATCAGGACCGGATCAAGCGTCGGCGACAGGCGAACGATCTTTGCCGCCAGCTTGAACAGGACTGCCGCCTGGTCCTTCGACTGAGCCGTGCTTGGAAGCTGCGTATTCGGCACCGCTTCCGGCCCACAAAGGTGGAGCAGAAGCAGGAACGCAGCGAGCGAGGTCTTGGCGTTTTTCTTGGCGAATGAGATAATCGCGGTCCGCGTCCCATGCGGGTTATCGTAAATCTTCCTGATGTCGTCTTGCTGCCACGGTCTCAACCTGACTTTCTTGCCGACGTCCTTGCCTTCCGGGATGCGGCAATGGTCTTGGATCCATTCGATATTGCGGGCCGAGCGCCAGTCTTTAGCCTGCTTCGGTGACTTTCGCTTCCCACGGCTTGTTAACTTTTTTGCCATCGAGTTTGATTTTTTTGTCATAGAGCGATTGGTGCGTCGTCCTCATCTGCGTCATGGAAGCCATGATCGCCCGGCTTTCGCGCTCCTGCATTTTGAGCAAGCTGTTGTAGGTTTTGACGTCGAGTTCCTTGGCCTTCATCTCCTGCTCGATCAGGCTGGCGATGCGCCGGGCCTCGATCACATGCCGGCAGTGCAACGTGAGCAGATCGTAGTTTTTCGGAGTGAACCAGTCAGCCGGCAGATCATTTGCAACCCGGTGCCAGACCTCAGCCTGGTCATCCGTCAATTCATAGGGAGCGTCGGGCCTTTGAACCCGTTCAATCACGCTGGATTTGCCCACTACCGTAAGCGAGGCAACCGAAGCCCGGCCGCGTTTGGCCATGTAAGATTTCCTTATGCCAATTAAACGAACAGAGAAGGGGCTACAGTGGCGTTCTGTGTCTGCGCCGTCATCGCGTCGGGAGCGGATTGAACTGGCCTAAAATCTAATTTGTTCAACGCCTAGAACCTTTAAACGTCCCATTTAAGATATTTCCGA
>JAHFPK010000295.1 GCA_023266715.1 Hyphomicrobiales bacterium
ATGAACCGCGTGGTGCGTCATGCCATTGCGCAAGGATTAAAACCCATCACCGCAATCCAAATGGCAACACTGAATACGGCCCAGCATTTCGGCCTCGAGCGCGACCTTGGCTCCATCACACCGGGTCGCCGCGCCGATCTCATTCTATCTTCCGATCTCATCGCATTGCCGATTGAACTTGTGATCGCCCGTGGTCAGGTCATGGCTGAGAACGGCAAGCTCACGCATGCACTGCCAAAATTCGACTATCCCAACACAGCAAAAAATACCGTGCATGTTGGCCGCACATTAGCTCCCACGGATTTTGAAATCGCTGCACCACAAGGCGCCAATAAGGTCGAAGCCCGTGTTATCGGCGTGATTGAAAATCAGGCCCCAACCAAAGCGCTGCAACGCCCGCTGAATGTAAAGTCCGGCCTTGTGGAAATGGATCGCCAGGCAGACGTGTGCCAGATCGCTGTTGTCGAACGCCACCGCGGTCTGGGCACCGTGATCAACGCTTTCGTCTCCGGCTTTGGCTACAATGTCGATTGCGCCGTGGCCTCAACCGTCGCCCATGACAGCCATCACATCATCGTTGTGGGAACAAACCACAAGGACATGGCCCAGGCGGCAAATGTTTTAAGTGATATCGGAGGCGGCGTTGTCGTCATCAGCATTGGCAAGGAACTCGCCCGCGTTGAACTCCCCATCGCCGGCCTGATGTCCAACGAGCCCGCCGAGATCGTCGCAGCCAAAGCCGCGAAAATGGTAGCCGCCATGAAAGCCTGCGGCTGCAATTTGAACAACGCCTATATGCAGCATTCCCTGCTGGCGCTTGTGGTCATCCCGGAACTGCGCATTTCCGACATGGGCCTGATCGATGTCAGGACGTTTGAGAGGGTCGACCTGTTTGTGAAAACGTCTTAATCGCCTTCCACCGCTTGCGGGCCTTGGCAACATTCGCCCTCGCCCGTGCGGCACGCATGGGAGAGGGTGCCCGACAGAGCGGGTGAGGGCTTCTTAATGAAGTTGCTGGTGTTTGAATTTGTTGAAACAAAGAGCCCTCATCCGGCCTTCGGCCACGTTCGGCGGGAGAAGGCCACTGCTAATGTAATAGCCGTTTCACGGAAGAGGACAAAATTCTAGTCGTCTCTGTAAACCCGCTCGCGCCGTTCGTGGCGTTCCTGAGCCTCGATTGAAAGCGTTGCAATAGGGCGCGCGTCAAGACGCCTCAGGCTGATGGGATCGCCGGTTTCTTCGCAATAACCATAGGTGCCATTGTCGATTCGCTGCAGGGCTGCATCAATCTTAGAAATAAGCTTGCGCTGCCTGTCGCGGGCCCGAAGCTCCAGGGAACGATCCGTTTCCGAGGAAGCACGATCAGCCAGGTCGGGCAAAACATGATTCTCGTCCTGCAGGTGGGTGATGGTTTCCCGGCTTTCGCGCAGGATGTCTTCCTTCCAGGCATTCAGTTTTTGCCTGAAATACGCCGCCTGCCGCTCATTCATGAAGGGCTCGTCGTCACTGGGCCTATAGTCAATATCGACAAGTACATTCATAAACCGTCACTCCAGGTACCGTGGCGCGGGCTTATAGCGAGCTTGCGCTGCTTCGACAATAGCCCCTGATTTCCGGCCAAATGCCTAGCAAAAACAATGCCGGTTTACCCGGAACGCGCCTCGTCGATTCGGTCACGGAGCTGCATCCACCAGTATGACGTTTGAACCCCAATCCGCCCAAGCTGGCCACCCGCCCATTGCGGCGCAAAAGCCGCAAATCGTCGGTATTCGTCATCCCCGTCGGCAATAGCCCGCGCCAGCAATTGACCCGCCATTGCGGTGGTGTTCATACCATGGCCGCCAAAGGCGGTGGCATACCATTGGCCGTCCCCATCCCGTCCAATAAGCGGCATCTTGTGCAGGGCATAACCCATGAGCCCTGCCCATGAATATTCAATCCGGGGGTTGCCCAGTTGCGGATAGGTCGCAAGCATATCGCCCTTCATCTGCTCGGCCAGCCTTGAGGGCTCGGATACCTGCGTAGTGATTCGCCCGCCCCAGAGCAGCCTTCCATCATCAATAAGCCGGTAATAATTCCCGGCCCTGCGCGTATCGGCAACCGCTGCGCTTGTTCGCACCGCATCCTGGTTTATGGGTTCAGTCACCGCCACATAGGTCGCAACCGGCACAACGGCACGGCCGCTGGCTTTGTGAATATTGTGGTCCAACGAAGATACACAATGAACCACGTGCTGGGCGATCACCTCACCACCGGCACTGCAAATGCGCCAGTCCTGGCCCTGCCTCTGGACTGAAAGTGCCAGCGTATTTTCATGCAAGGTGGCCCCGCCTGCTTCCGCCCTGCGGGCGAGCATCAGGGCGTAGCGCAAGGGGTGAAAATGCAAGGCGCGGGGATTATAGATGCTTTCAAAGTAACGGGTTGAGTTCAGTTTTTCCCGCGTCTGTTCGGTTGCAAGAAACTGCAAATCCTCGTCATAGTCCCGCGCCATCATATCGCGGTAGGATTTAAGATCGCCATTGTCGCGGTGGCGCAGGGCAACGATCCATGCCTCGCCCATTTTTATCGTTGGATCACCGGCTTCAATTTCGCGGCGCACATATTCCGAGCCATGCCTCGAGAGCGAATAGAGGGCCCGCGCCGCTTCAAGCCCCACGCGCCTCTGAACGTTTCCAATTCCTTCCGCAAAGCCATTGGACACAAACCCGCCATTGCGCCCCGATGCGCCCCAGGCCAGGCGCTTTGCTTCCAGCAATACAACGCGTTTCTTGCGGCGCGAAAGCTCAAGCGCCGTGGTGAGCCCCGCAAGCCCGCCGCCAATCACGCAAACATCGGCTTTCACTGTACTGCGCAATGAAGTTCGCGCTCCTCCACGGTCTGTTGTGGCTTCATACCAGGTTGGGAAATTGTTAACGGGCTGTATCATTTTGAACTTTCAGGAAGAGATTCTACTTAACCTAAAATTAGCGGAACCCGTGCAATTTTAGCGATGACTAATTTGGCTGGTGGGAAAAATCATGCGTATCGGGTCAGTATCACTTTTGGTTCTATCGGCATTTGCTTTGGCGGCCTGTGAGGGAACGGAGGGAGCACCTACCACCGGGTCATCGGCAAGCAATGCGACACTAGACCTCTGCGGCTTAAATTGTCCCGACCCCGCAATTACTGATACTAACGGTTCTTCGACCCCTCCTGTAACACCACCGACAGACCCAACCGCCCCGCCTAACACCAATGTCGGCAATGGAACCAAGCTTACAACAGGTGACACCACCATTGCCCTGGAATCGGCGGTGCTAAAATCACCCGCCAATGGAAGTTTATCAAGACTTACGTTAACGGCCGGCACTCCCAACACTGCTAAAATAGAAATTGATACGAAGACGTCCAACAACGGCAACTGGCCCATTCCAAAGACCATGGATGAGTATCAATTTGGCACCGATGCTACCGGCGGAGCGGGCCTCGGCGGCGCCTACAAGGAATACCGATCCCTCACGGCCACTGAGACCGGAACAACCGTTGACGAAGAATTGCAGGTCTGGACCTGGAACCACAGCTATGGAACCCAATACCGCGAAATAGCGGGTGGAGGCGATGCACGCCGTCAAGCCTGGTCGTTTGGCGGTACGAGAACAGCCGTCATGCCGACGAGTGGTTCTGCTAACTATACAGGTGCCTATGGCGCGACATCCAAAACCTGGAAC
>JAHFPK010000046.1 GCA_023266715.1 Hyphomicrobiales bacterium
GTTCCAGGATCATAGAATTGTCTGTCCGGTTTTTTTCCAATCGCCCAGGAACATTTCAATGCCCTTGTCGGTCAGCGGATGCTTGGCCAGGCCTTTAAGAACCGCAGGGGGAGCGGTGACGACGTCGGCCCCAATGAGAGCTGCCTGCTTCACGTGATTGGCGGTACGCACCGAGGCCACCAGAATTTCTGTATCGAAGCCATAGTTGTCGTAGATCTGGCGAATTTCGGAAATGAGCTCCATCCCCTCCAAATGAATGTCATCAAGGCGGCCCACGAAAGGTGAAATGAACGAGGCCCCCGCTTTCGCCGCAAGCAGCGCCTGATTAGCGCTGAAGCACAGCGTGACGTTGACCATCGCGCCATCCGCCCGCAACGCCTTGCAGGCTTTGAGACCATCAATCGTAAGTGGCACCTTGACCGTCACGTTCTTGGCGATCTTCCGCAGGCCATTGCCTTCGCGGACCATCCCCGCAAAATCAAGGGCGGTAACTTCCGCACTCACCGGACCTTCAACGATCTTGCAAATCTCGGCGATCACTTCTTTGAAGGCCCGGCCCGATTTTGCAATCAAAGATGGATTGGTGGTCACCCCGTCCAAAAGCCCCGCATCGGCAAGGTCCCTGATTTCAGCCACATCGGCCGTATCAACAAAAAATTTCATAGTTTCTTCCTTTCATTCACATCAATGCGCGAGGATCAATCCCGCAGTGTTTCCTGGCCATGGCGCTCAGTCCGTCTCCAAGGCCATCTATTGAGCGCTTGCCTAGGGGTTCCCCATTCAACGTTGTAACCGGCCTGAGAAACCGCAGGCTATTGCACAAAAAGACCGCATCCGCACGGAATAAATCCTCCAGCGAAACAGTCTTCTCAATGGGCGCAAATCCCATGCTCTTGGCATTATTCAGCAACATGCGCCGCGTGATGCCGGGCAAGATGCCCTGATTGAGCGAGGGCGTAACCAGGTCGTTTCCGTGCAGCAGCAATATATTGGCAACCGTGGACGATGCCACATGACCGCGCGTATTCTGCATCAGCGCATCATCCGCATCTGCGGCGACTTCGCGTGCAGCCGCAATACCATCAATGTAGGACAGGGTTTTTAACCGTGATGAAGGCGCGAACTCATTGCGCCGCACAGCTGAGACTTTGAGACGGCAGGATTGAAACAGGTTCTTTGCCTCGAACCCGTCAAGCGTGATGAGCAGGCTAAACGAGGTGCCACTGCCCGCCAGGCCACGCGTGGTTTTCCCGCGGCTCAAGGTTATGCGGAGAACTTCAAACTGTGCATGGCTCTTTTTGAGAACCGCCCCCAACCCGGCAAAAAGGCCTTCAGCATTGAAAGATATTCCCAGCTCTGCCGCCGCCTGTGACATGCGTTGCAGATGCTCATCAAGCCACAGGGGCTTGTGGTTGATGACTGCTATGGTTTCAAAAACACCATCGCCCAACAGAAATCCACGATCATGGGGATCAAGCGGCAAGGCTCCATCAACAAACTGTCCATTGAACCAGACCGCGTTCAATTCACCACCTCAAGAAAATTCCGCAGCATGGAATAGCCATGTTCGGTGAGGATGGACTCCGGATGAAACTGCACACCGAAGGTTGGATGCTGCCTGTGCTTAAGGCCCATGATCTCGCCATCATCACTGCGCGCGGTGATTTCCAACTCCGGGTTTTCCGTATCGGTTTCAACAATCAGCGAATGATAGCGTCCCGCGCTGAAATGATTTGGGATGCCTTTGAAAATATCCCTCCCATTGTGGGCAATTTCCGAAGAATCTCCATGCATGGGGCGCTTCGCGCGGCCAACCTTGCCGCCAAAGGCTTCACCGATGCATTGATGTCCGAGGCAAACGCCGAGAATGGGCAAACGGCCAGAAAACTTGCGAACAATATCCAGTGACTCTCCCGCCTCATGGGGTGTGCAGGGACCTGGCGAAATGACAATCGCCTTGGCCTTGAGATCGGCCTCGCTCACCTCATCATTGCGCTTCACCAGAACCTGCTGGCCAAGCTCTTCGAGGTAGCGCGCGATGTTGTAAACAAAGCTGTCATAATTATCGACGATGAGGATCATGGCGCGAAGGTCTCCATGATGCGGGTAATCTTGGTCAGCGTCTCTTCATATTCCGCCGCGGGCTCCGAACGCGCCGTGATCCCACCGCCGCCCTGGAAGCGCGCGGTGCCTTGTGAAAACATCGCAGTGCGAATGGCGATATTCAAATCCACCTGGCCATTGAAGCCAAAATAGCCAATGGAGCCGCAATAGACGCCGCGCCCCTGACCCTCAATTTCCGCGATCACTTCCATGGCGCGGATTTTGGGCGCGCCCGTAATCGAGCCGCCTGGGAAAATCGCCGCAATAAGATCGCCAACTGATTTTTCCGGTTTCAATTCGCCTGTCACAACGGAAGTCAGATGATGCACCGAGGCATAACTCTCCAAACCGCACAGCACGGGGACACGCACACTGCCCGGAGCGCACACGCGGCTCAAATCATTCCGGAGCAAATCAACGATCATCACATTCTCGGCCCGGTCCTTCCGGCTAGACGAAAGCTCCGCCACAAGGGCCGCATCAAGGACGGGATTGGGATCACGCCGCCGCGTACCCTTGATCGGCCGCGCCTCAACCGTCGTGCCATCGAAACTCAGCAGCCGCTCTGGCGAACTCGAGGCAATTTGCACGCCGCCGTAATCAAGGAAGGCTGAAAACGTAGCGGGGTTCAGGGCCCGGAGCTTCTTGTAAAACGCAAATGCATCAAATCCATCGGGAATTTTCGCACTGAAACACTGCGATATATTCGCCTGAAAAATATCGCCTGCCAGAATATATTCAACCGTGCGCGCAACGGCTGCTTCATAGCTTTCACGGGTGAAATTGGAGGACCAGTTTTCGATCGTTGAAAAGCCCATTAGAGATGGTTTGCGTTTCAGCAAATCCTCGAGCTCATCGGCGGGTTGCTCCCCTGCGGTTGAAATAACCCACGCCCGCTCCTGCAAATGGTCAAAGGCTATGCCGACGTCATAAACATGCAGCATGAGTTCTGGGCAGAGTGAGGAGAATTGTGGAAGCCGCGTGTGCGGCTCAAGGCTGCGGCCAAAATCATATCCGATATACCCCGCAAGCCCCCCTTGAAATGGCGGCAGGCCCGCCAGTTTCGGCGTGCGGTTACGACTCAATATCTTGTCCAACAAAACCAGCGGCGCTTCGTCTTGCGGAACACCATCCAGCAAGGCCCGGCCATTCTCGACTTTCAAGGTTGCCGACGGATTGCACGCCAGAAACGAATAGCGCCCCAGCTTTTCCTGCCGCATGGTACTTTCAAACAGGGTGAGATACGCCTGCCCGCGCAAGCGTTGGGCCAGCTGGATGGGCTCCCAATAAACGATCTCGCGGGCATGAACCTGTGTCGGCTGAACGGTCGTATGCTTCATGGCACGCGTGATATAAGACTGGCAGGCCTTCCCGTCCAAGACTATTCCAGAGCCATGATCGCCGATTCCCATCCCATTGCCGATGTGCTGTTGCCGCTCGCCCTGGAAGGCCCCTATTCCTACCGGATTCCCGCTGGAATGACGCTGGAGGAAGGCTGCTATGTCTCGGTGCCCCTCGGCCCTCGCACCCTGATCGGTGTTGTCTGGGCCCTGAAGTCGCAGGCTCCGGAAGGCACCAAGCTTCGCGATGTGATCACCCGTTTCGACATGCCGGCCATGGGCGAGATCCACCGCAAATTCGTGGACTGGCTGGCGGACTATTATGTGGAACCCAAGGGCAATGTTCTGCGCATGGTGCTGCGCGTGCCCGCTGCATTTGAAGAAGCAAAGGGGCAAATCGCCTACCGCTCCTCGGGCCACAAAATCCGCCGCATGACGCCGCAACGCCAAAGGGTTCTAAATGTCTCCGCCGAAGGCTTTGCCATGCGCCTGTCCGAACTGGCCAAGGCTGCGGGGGTTGGTACATCCGTGGTGAAATCTCTTACCAAGGAAGGTGCCTTGGAGGCCGTAGCACTCCCCGCTCACAAGGCCTTCCAGCCGCCCAACCTGAATGCCGGTGGCCTCACGCTTTCCAAACAGCAGAAATTAGCGGCGCAGGAGCTTCGCGCCGTGGTCACTTCACGTAGCGCCAAGGTCATGCTTTTTGATGGCGTCACTGGTTCAGGCAAAACCGAAGTTTATTTTGAAGCCATGGCGGCGGCGCTGGCAAGTGGCGGGCAGGTTCTATTGCTGCTTCCTGAAATTGCACTGACTGCAGGATTCATCACCCGCGTCGAAACCCGTTTCGCTTGTGAACCCGCCCAGTGGCATTCCGACATGCGGCCAAGGGAGCGTGAGCGCGTCTGGCGCGGTGTGGCGACAGGCGAGGCAAAAATCGTGGTGGGCGCCCGCTCCGCCCTTTTCCTGCCGTGGAAAAAACTCGGGCTCATCGTGGTCGATGAGGAACATGAGAGTGCCTACAAGCAGGACGATGGCGTGACCTACCACGCCCGCGACATGGCCGTGCTCTATGGCGCAATCGGAAAATTTCCGGTCATTCTTTCATCAGCCACACCATCGCTTGAATCCATCGTCAATGCCGACCGTGGCCGCTATGGCCATGTGAAATTGAACGACAGGCATGGCCGTCCTGAACTTCCCGAGATTGATCTCGTTGATATGCGCAAAACTGTGCTTGAATCCGGCGCGTGGCTTTCAACGCCGATCATTGAAAACATTGACGCCACGTTGAAGGCGGGTGATCAGGCCTTGCTCTTTCTCAATCGCCGGGGCTATGCGCCCGTCACCGTCTGCCGCGCCTGCGGCCACCGCGTGGATTGCCCCAATTGCGCTGCCTCCCTCGTGGAGCACCGCTTCCGCCGCCAGCTCATGTGCCATCATTGTGGCCATTTGGAACCCATTCCAAAAGCCTGCCCGAAATGCGGCGTTGAAGACAAGCTTGTGCCCTGCGGACCCGGCATTGAACGCCTGGCTGAAGAAGCGGCACGGCGCTTTCCCGAGGCGCGCATTGCCATTCTTTCCAGCGATCTTGTCCGCGGCATATTTCTGCGTGACGTCATTCGGGATGTGGCCAAGGGCGAATATAATCTGGTGATCGGCACCCAGCTTGTTGCCAAGGGTCATCACTTTCCGTTTCTTACATTTGTGGGCGTCGTCGATGCGGATTTGGCGCTGGAATCATCTGACCCCCGCGGTGGCGAACGCACCTGGGCTCTCATGGCGCAAGTGGCGGGACGCGCCGGGCGTGGAGAAAAGGCGGGCCATGCATTGGTGCAAACCCATGTGCCCGAACATCCCCTAATGCAAGCGCTAAAGAATGGCGACCGTGAAGGCTATCTCGCTCAGGAAAAACTCATCCGCGAAAATGCTTGCCTTCCGCCCTATGGCAGGCTCGCTGCCGTGATCATTGCGGGAAGTGACGTAACGGAAACCGAGCGCTTTGTCAGGCGTGTTGCAAGGGCAGCACCCGTTGGTGAGGCTGTAACAATCCTCGGCCCCGCCCCTGCCCCCATTCATATCGTGCGTGGGCGTTATCGCTGGCGCTTCCTGATCAAGGCCCCGCGCGAGGTGAATATCCAGGCCTTCCTGCGGGAGTGGCTGAAGGATGTGAAGCCAAAGGGATCAATCCATCTCTCAATCGATGTCGATCCGTATAACTTTCTATAAGTCAAATTTTTTCCTCACCCTGTGCCGCGAAGCGGCCTCGAAGGGCTGGTGGAGCGACTTCGCGATGCTTCGAGGCTCACGCCTTGCGTGAGCGCCTCAGCATGAGGGGGATTATTTGGAAAACCACCATTTCATGCGGTGGCAGTAGACTTCACCGGGACGCAGGACCGAGGACGGAAAATTCGCGTGGTTCGGCGCGTCGGGGTAGTTCTGCGGTTCGATGGCGATGGAGCCATGCTGCACCAGCGGCCCATATTTCCCTGGCATTGCCGGGCCGAAATGATCGGCGGTATAGAACTGGATGGCGCACTCGGTTGTATGGACCTCCATCACGCGTCCCGATTGGGGATCACGCAGAGTGAGGCCCTTGCGCAATTTCCCACGCTGGCCGTTCAGGCAGAAACACGTGTCATAGGCCTGCCCCACTTTTCGCAGCTTGCGGAAATCAAATTCCGTGCCGGTCACATCCTTGATCTCGCCGGTGGGAAGTTTGGGGCCCTGCAGCGGCAGGTAATGATCGGCCGGCATCTCCACTTCCTGATCAAGGCCTGAACCCTTTCCCGCCAGATTCCAGTAGGCGTGGTTGGTGAGATTGATCACCGTGGGTTTTGTCGTCGTGGCTTCAAAATCCAGCGACAATACATTGTCAATCAGACGGTAGGTGGCGCTCGCCTCCATGGCGCCGGGATAGCCTTGGTCACCATCGGGCGAGTGTATCGAAAAGCGCAGGCCCTGGGGCACTTCCACCACATCCCACAGGCTGTTGCAGAAGTTCTTCGGGCCACCATGCAACTGGTCCGCTCCGACATTGGGCACGAGACGGATCTCCTTGCCGTCGAGGGTGAACTTCGCGTCCGTGATGCGCCCCGCATAGCGCCCGGTGACCGAACCCGAATATGCATCGCTGGCCAACGCGTCCGCATCGCTGCCGGGCCCCACCACTACATCAACACCGTCAACAAAGAACGAAACCAGTTTCGCGCCAAGTCGCGAGAATGTCGCCCAGTGGGTTTTTGACTTCAGCTCCAACACTTCTGCTTCTCCTCACCCTGAGGTGCGCCGCCTGCGCGGTGCCTCGAAGGGCCCTTGCTATGAGATTGTGGCTTATGCATCGAGGCTTCGCCGATGGCGAAGCTCCTCAGCATGAGGGTCTTGGTCTAGTGATTGTCACGCGGGATACCCTTGGTCTTGGCAATGCGCTGGAATTTCACCGCACCCTTCAAGACCATGCCCTGGGCCAACTGATCCGTATTGGCGCGGAAAATTTCCTGCCATGGCGTCTGGTTTTCAGGGATCTTGTAACCGCCCGCGGCGGCGAGATCAGCCCGGCGCTTGGCAATTTCCGCCTCCGGCAGCAAGACATTCAAGATCCCTTTGTTGAGGTCCACGCGCACCTTGTCGCCATTTTTCAAAATGGCGAGGCCGCCTCCTGCGGCGGCCTCTGGTGACGCATTGAGAATTGACGGCGAACCCGAGGTGCCGGACTGCCTGCCATCTCCCACGCAGGGAAGCGAACGAACGCCTTTTTCCAGAAGCTTTGTGGGTGCCCGCATGTTGACCACTTCGGCAGCGCCGGGATAACCCAAAGGCCCCGTGCCTCGCATGAAGAGAATGGTATTTTCATCAATGCCAAGCTTGGGATCATCAATTGTGGCGTGATAGTTTTCCGGTCCGTCAAACACGATGGCCTTGGCTTCAAAGGCATTGGGATCTTTTGGGTTCGACAAATAACGCTGGCGGAACTCTTCCGAGATCACCGATGTTTTCATGATGGCACTGTCAAACAGGTTGCCGGAAAACATTTTGAACCCGGCGTTGGTTTTCAGCGGCTTGCCATATTCCTTGATCACCGCCCGGTCCCACGAAAACTTGCCCTTGCAGTTTTCACCAATCGTCTTGCCATTGGCGGTGATCGCATCTTCGTGGATATGGCCGGCCTTGATGAGTTCGGCCACCACGGCGGGAACACCTCCGGCGCGATGATAGTCCTCGCCCAGATATTCACCGGCAGGCTGCAGGTTTACGAGAAGCGGCAGGTCGAAGCCCACCTTTTCCCAATCGGCAACGTTCAATTCGACACCGATGTGGCGGGCGATGCCGTTCAGGTGATTTGGCGCATTGGTGGAGCCGCCAATTGCGGTGTTCACGGCAATGGCGTTCTCGAAGGCCTTGCGTGTCATGATCTTCGACGGCGTCAAATCCTCAAACACCATTTCCACGGCGCGGCGGCCGGTCTCATAGGCCATCTGACCGCGCTCGCGGTAGGGTGCCGGGATCGCCGCATTGCCGGGCAAGGTCATGCCCAGGGCCTCGGCCAGGGAATTCATAGTTGTGGCCGTGCCCATGGTGTTGCAGAAGCCTGTTGACGGCGCTGACGTTGCCACCAATTCTACAAAACCTTCGTAGTCCAATTCTCCCGTGGCCAATTTTTCACGCGCCAACCACACAATGGTGCCGGACCCCGTGCGCTGGCCCTGATACCATCCATTCAGCATAGGCCCCGAAGACAGGGCGATCGCCGGAATGTCAACCGTGGCCGCTGCCATCAAACAGGCAGGCGTGGTCTTGTCGCAGCCAATGGTCAGCACCACGCCATCAATGGGATAGCCATACAGCACTTCAACGAGTGAGAGATAGGCGAGGTTCCGGTCCAGCGACGCCGTGGGCCGCTTCCCCGTTTCCTGGATAGGATGCACCGGAAATTCGAGCGGAACGCCGCCCGCCGCCGTAATCCCATCGCGCACTCGCTTCACCAATTCAACATGCGCCCGGTTACACGGGCTGAGATCAGAGCCTGTCTGCGCAATGCCGATGATGGGTTTTCCGCCCTGCAGTTCGCCGCGCGTAAATCCGTAGTTGAGATAACGCTCCAGATAGAGCGCCGTCATATCGGCGTTATCCGGATTATCAAACCAGTTTTGTGAACGGAATTTTAGTTTCTTTTTCCCAGCTGACATCAGACGCCTCTTATTATTTATCATACAATAGAACGGATAGTTTGCGGCGTCCATCGCAATGCACGGGTCTTCAAAATTTGACCATTTGAACAAATTCTGCCATCCTCGTCAAAACAATAAAAACACAGCTTCTTGAGGAGGAAGTGCAATGGCAGCGAGAGCTGAAGGTATTGCCGGCAAACGCCTGGACAAGGAGCAATACGCCGAAAACTTTGCTGACCTGCATCCGCGCTTCACCGATCACGAAGCTCTCGTCGAAGCCGACCGCTGCTATTTCTGTTACGATGCACCCTGTATGACGGCCTGCCCCACCTCGATCAATATTCCCATGTTCATTCGCCAGATTTCCACCGGCCACCCCAAGAACGCCGCGAAAACAATTTTTGACCAGAATATCCTGGGCGGCATGTGCGCCCGCGTTTGCCCCACCGAAACGCTGTGCGAGGAAGTCTGCGTGCGCGAAACCGCGGAAGGAAAGCCCATCAAGATAGGCCAGCTGCAACGCTACGCCACCGATGAATTGATGAAAGAAAAGAAGCACCCTTTCACGCGCGCCAAATCTACCGGCAAAAAAGTGGCCGTTGTCGGAGGCGGCCCCGCCGGGCTCGCCTGCGCCCACAGGCTTTCCATGCATGGCCATGACGTCACAATTTTCGAGGCGCGGAAAAAAGCCGGCGGCCTCAATGAATTTGGTATTGCCGCCTACAAGACCGTGGACGACTTCGCCGCAAAGGAAGTTGAATTTGTGCTCTCCATCGGCGGCATTTCTGTCAAAACCGGAAAGGCTTTTGGTAAAGGATTGAAGCTCAAGGATTTGCAACGCGACTTCAATGCGGTGTTTCTGGGAATGGGCCTGCAGGGAGTGAACGCGCTGGGCGCCATACACGAAGATGCCGATGGCATTGAAGATGCGGTCAACTACATCGCCGAACTGCGCCAGGCCAAGGACTTGAGCAAATTGCCTGTTGGCCGCCGCGTGCTGGTGGTTGGCGGCGGCATGACCGCCATTGATATTGCGATCCAGTCAAAACTCCTCGGCGCCGAAGATGTCACCATTCTTTATCGCCGCGGGCCCGAACACATGAAGGCCAGCGCCTATGAGCAGGAATTGGCGCAAACCAAAGGCGTGAAAATAAAACATTGGCTGCAACCCAGGAAAGTTCTGACCAAGGGCAAAAAAGCCATCGGTCTCAAATGCGATTACGTTAAAGAGGTTAAAGGCAAACTGGTGCCAACCGGTGAAAGTACCGACCTCGGCGCCGAGATGATTTTCAAGGCCATTGGCCAGACGGCCATTGATGTGACCGGAGGCGCGCTTGCCTTGAGTGGCGGACGTATTAAGATCGACGCGGAAAAACGCACCAGCGTGAAAGGCATTTGGGCTGGCGGCGATTGTGTGGCGGGCGGCCAGGATTTGACCGTTGCCGCCGTCGATGATGGCCGCCGAGCCGCCGAATCCATGCACGCCTACCTGACGAGCTGAGGAGAAACACCATGGCTGACCTTCGCACCAATTTTGTTGGCGTCAAATCGCCCAATCCCTTCTGGCTTGCCTCGGCCCCGCCAACCGATAAGGAATACAATGTGGTGCGCGCCTTCCAGGCAGGTTGGGGCGGCGTGGTATGGAAAACCCTTGGCGAAGAAGGCCCGCCAATTGTGAATGTGAATGGCCCACGCTACGGCGCCATCCATGGCGCCGATCGCAGGCTCCTCGGCCTCAACAATATCGAACTCATCACTGACCGCCCGCTGCAAATCAACCTGCAGGAAATCAAGAAAGTAAAACGCGAGTGGCCCGACCGCGCCATGGTGGTCTCCCTCATGGTACCCTGCGAGGAACTGCCTTGGAAGAAAATCCTTGCCGCCGTCGAGGAAACCGGAGCCGATGCGGTGGAGCTGAATTTTGGCTGCCCCCACGGCATGTCGGAGCGCGGCATGGGGTCCGCAGTGGGCCAAGTTCCCGAATACATCGAAATGGTGGCGCGCTGGTGCAAGCAGCACACGCGCATGCCGGTAATAGTCAAGCTCACGCCAAACATCACCGATATCCGGCATCCGGCGCGAGCTGCCAAGCGCGGCGGTGCCGATGCCGTGTCGCTGATCAACACCATTAATTCGATCACCCACATCGACCTCGACAATTTCGCGCCGATGCCAACGATCGACGGCAAAGGCAGCCACGGCGGCTATTGCGGTCCCGCGGTAAAGCCGATTGCACTGAGCATGACGTCGGAGATCGCGCGCGACAAGGAAACCGCAGGCCTTCCCATTTCCGGCATCGGCGGCATTACAAACTGGCGTGATGCGGCGGAATTCATCGCCCTCTCCTGTGGTTCGGTGCAGGTCTGCACCGCCGCCATGACCTACGGCTTCAAGATCGTGGAGGAAATGACAACCGGCCTTTCGCGCTGGATGGATGAGAAGGGCTACGCCACACTTGGGGACTTCCGCGGACGCGCGGTAGGCAATGTCACCGATTGGCAATACTTGAATCTCAACTATGTCACCAAGGCCAGGATCGACCAGGACCTCTGCATAAAATGTGGCCGCTGCTATGCCGTCTGCGAAGATACTTCGCACCAGGCCATCAGTCAGAGCAAGAATGGCAAGCGCCATTTCGAAGTGCTGGATAATGAATGCGTAGCCTGCAACCTATGCATTGAAGTTTGCCCCGTGCAGGATTGCATCACCATGGTCCAGCAGACCACCGGCACCGATGCCCGGACCGGCCGCAAAATTAGCCGTGATTACGCCAATTGGACCACCCATCCCAATAATCCCATGGCGCTCAAGGCCGCTGAATAGTCCTTGATCTCAATCAAGGACACCTTATGTTGAGCTAAGTACACTTCCTTCAAACCACAAGGGGGACTTGTCATGGCTTACAAAACGATCCTCGTTTCTCTCAATGAGTTAAGCCGCCTGCCGCAGCTCCTGGGGGCAGCCGCAACATCTGCCCGAAGTTTTGGCGCCCATATCACGGGGCTTTATGTCATCCCCGCGGTGCAACTTTATCCATCCATGGGTTTTGAAGCGGTGCCGCAGGTCTTTGACGGCAACCAGACCTACTTCAAGGAAAATCAGGAGAAGGTCCGTGCCACCTTTGAAGACACCATGAAAAAGGAAGGCTTGAAATTTGATCTTCATGTCGTGCAGGGGGCAACCCCCAGCATTGCTGACGAAGTGGTCACCAAAGGCCGCAGTGCCGATCTCCTCATTGTGTCCGCCACCAACCCCGACGAATCGACGGGTGTGGAAGCTGACTTCGTTGAACAAACTGTAATGGCGGCGGGCCGCCCGATCATGGTTCTGCCGTTCAAGGGCGACGCCAAACTGAACCTCAATGACATCGTGCTGGGCTGGAATGGCGATCGCGAAGCGGCACGCGCCGCATTTGACGCCTTGCCGTTTCTCAAGGTCGCAAAAAAAGTGCGCATTGTGCGCACTGACCCCCAGAAGGACCCGTCGCTCAAAGGCTCAATTGCAGGGGCGGACCTTGCTGAAACTCTGGCCCGCCATGGCGTCAAGGCGGAAGCTACAAGCTTCCCAACCGCTGGTGAAGATGCAGGCCACGCCCTGCTCCGTTGTGCCGATGATAGTGGCTGCGACCTCATAGTCATGGGGGCCTATGGCCATTCGCGCCTGCGCGAGTATATTTTTGGCGGCGCCACTCAATATGTCCTGAACCATCTCAACCGCCCGGTGCTGATGTCGCACTAGATAGAGCATGTTGCGGCAAAGGCCTGCCCCGGACATGATCCGGGGTTGCTCGACTTTGCCGATAACAACATGCTCCAAACTAATAATCTATCGCTTGCGTTAAACATCTGGGACGGCTACCCATCCCCGCGAAATTAGTCTCGCAAAACGGATATCCCATGGCCTCCCACAATCTCTTCCTCCTCCCCGGCGATGGTATCGGCCCTGAAGTTATGGCCGAGGTTGAAGCCATCATTGCCTGGATGAGCGAAAAGGGCATCGCTAAATTCAAGACTGATCGCGGCCTTGTTGGTGGTTGCGCCTATGACGCCCACGGCAAGGCCATTTCCGAAGAGGATATGAAAAAAGCCCAGGCCGCTGACGCAGTTCTCTTTGGCGCCGTGGGTGGCCCCCGCTGGGACAAGGTTACCTATGTTCACCGCCCCGAAGCCGGCCTCCTTCGACTGCGCAAGGAATTGGGCCTCTTCGCCAATCTGCGTCCCGCCATTTGCTACCCCGCTCTGGCGGACGCTTCCTCATTGAAACGCGAACTCGTTGACGGCCTTGATATCTTGATTGTGCGCGAATTGACCGGCGGGGTTTATTTCGGTGAACCCAAGACCATCACTGATCTCGGCAATGGCCAGAAGCGTGCCATCGATACACAAATTTATGACACCTATGAAATCGAGCGCATCTCCCGTGTGGCTTTCGAGCTGGCCCGCGCCCGCAAGAACCGCGTTGCCTCGGCAGAAAAACGCAATGTGATGAAGACCGGCGTGTTGTGGAATGAGGTCGTCACCCGCATTCAGCAGGAAAGCTATTCCGATGTCGCCCTCGAACATGTGCTGGCTGACAATTGCGCCATGCAGCTCGTGCGCTGGCCCAAGCAGTATGATGTAATCGTCACCGACAATCTCTTCGGCGATATCTTGTCTGATGTAGCCGCCATGCTTACCGGCTCGCTCGGAATGTTGCCGTCAGCATCGCTTGGCGCGGAGGACCCCAAGACCAAACGCCGCAAGGCCCTCTATGAACCCGTCCACGGTTCTGCTCCTGACATCGCCGGAAAGGCGCTGGCCAATCCTATCGCCATGATCGCCTCATTTGGCATGTGCCTGCGCTATTCCTTTGGGCTTAGTGACTGGGCCGATAATGTTGACACCGCAATCGCCAATGTTCTCGCCAAGGGCCTACGGACGAAAGACATCGCCGCGAAGGACGAAAAAACCGTCACCACCAAAGAAATGGGCGCGGCAATTCTGGAAGAATTGAAGGCGCTTGCCTAGCTGTTGCGTTTCCGTGCCGCCAAGGTCCGCAGCCGCAGCGCATTCAGGCGAATGAAACCTGCTGCGTCCTTCTGGTCATAGGCTCCGCGGTCATCTTCAAAGGTCACGAGCGCATCTTTGTAGAGCGACTCCGGCGACTTGCGGCCCACCACCATCACATTGCCCTTGTAGAGCTTGAGCCGCACCACGCCTTCCACATGCTCCTGGGACTTGTCCACCATGGCTTGCAGCATTTCGCGTTCCGGTGAATACCAGAAGCCGTAATAGACGAGCTCCGCATAACGCGACATGAAACTGTCCTTGAGGTGCGCTGCTTCGCGGTCAAGCGTCAGGCTTTCCATGGCGCGGTGGGCAACCGAAAGGATCGTGCCGCCCGGCGTTTCGTAGACGCCGCGCGATTTCATACCGACGAAACGGTTCTCCACGAGATCAAGCCGGCCAATGCCATTGTCATGGCCCAACTCATTGAGCTTGGTGAAGAGCGTGGCAGGCGACATGGCCTTGCCATCGATCGCCACAGGGTCGCCCTTCTTG
>JAHFPK010000296.1 GCA_023266715.1 Hyphomicrobiales bacterium
AATCCTGGCAAAGCCCCACCGCCTCCTGGTAGTTGGCGCCCTCCTGCACAATGGTTGCCCCATAGCTTGCAATGCGGGCGACTTTTGCCGGCGAAGAAATGGTGGGCACGAAAATGCACGCCTTGATGCCCAGAACTTTTGCCGCATAAGCGACAGCTGCACCGTGATTGCCACCAGACGCTGCTGCGATTCCGGTTTTTGGAATTTGCGTGCCGACGAGATTGGCAAAAGCTCCCCGTGGCTTGAAGCTTCCGGTGTGCTGGAAAAGCTCAAGCTTAAGGCACACGGGTTTTTCAATACCCGGCACGGCGATATCCATGACCGGAGTTCTGCGGATAAATGGTGCGATGCGGATTGCGGCTTCGGTTATAGTGGTGCGATTGAGAGTCATGACGGGTTATGCAGGGCTCCGATGATATCGAGGCAGGGCAGGCCGAGGCTACAGGAAATTGCAGATTCCAGAATGGCTGACGATAGCTTCAGGGCTTCGGCCGGTTCGTAACCGTTCAAGCGGGCAGAGAGATAAAGACCCGCCAGAAAATCCCCGGTGCCATGGGGAACCGATGGTTTAATTGCGGTGCTTGTTTCACTACACGCGGTCCCTTTGATGGCAAGAGTTGCCAGATTGCCGGCATTCAAGGGGATCGAGGTTGCAAGTATTTCCTTGCAGGAGAGACTTGCCGCCGCAGCCATGGCATCTGATTTATTTGAAACGGGTTTGCCCGTGAGCCAGGCCAATTCAAAACAATTGGGGGCGAGGCAGGAAGCCAGAGGAAGCAATTCATCTCTAATGGCGTTGGCCACTTCGCCTGAAACATAAAGACTGTCTCCATCACCAAGGATGGGATCAACCAGCACGTAAAGAGAATCGTTTTTCTCTTTCATCCGACAAATGAAGGAAGCGGCGATTTTGATCTGGTCGGCAGTTGCGAAATATCCCGTCATCACGCCAAGGCAACTATCGAGGACCTTCAATCCATCGAGCGATTTCAATATAGCTTCCAGTTCCGCAGCGGGTAATTTCACTCCTGATGGTTTGCCAAGACCCGGATGGTTGGAAAGAATGATGGTAGGAACCTGCGATACGGTGAAGCCCGCGGCCTGGAGCGCTGGCACGGACGCTGAATTGCCCACGGGTCCGTAGGCTACCTGCGATGAAATGCTGAGAACCTGCCTAGGCATCAAATGACGTTTTTTTCAAACAGGGGCTCATCGCGCGCGACACGATCATAGCCGAGGCGCGCGAGGTCGATGGTGCGGTAGGTGCCATGGACGATGAGTTCAGCAATGGCATTACCGGCGGCTGGGCCCTGCTGAAGCCCGTGGCCGGAAAAGCCGTTGGCGAAATAGAAATTTGTGACTTCGGGATGTGCCCCGATAATCGCATTCTGATCCAGGGCATTGTAATCATACTGGCCGACCCAGGCGTTGATCACCTTGATGGTTTCAAATTGCGGCACGCGTTCGGCCAGCGGCGGCCAGATGCGCTCCTCGAACCAGGAATAGTCGACCTCCCAATTCATCTCTGCAGGTTCCTCATGTTCTTCCGGTGACAGGCCGCAAAGAAAATTGCGGCCTTCGGGGCGGAAGTAAATGCCGGTGGGCTCAACAGTCAGGGGAGCTCCGTGAAGCGCTTCGCTGGCCTGGGGGCAATCGAGCAAATAGACATAACGCTTGCGGGGACCTACGGGCAATTCGATGTTGGCAAGACTTGCCACATGGCCGGCTGCCGTTCCGGCCGCATTCACCAGGCTGGAACAGGACAGGGCCTCGCCATTTGACAGGATGACGGAGGTTATTTTGTCGCCCGAGCGGTTCACCGTTGTTAATTCATGGGGAATTATTTTTACGCCCGTGGCAACGGCGGCCTTGCGCAACAGGGTCATCAGTGAATAGGGGTCAAGCCAGCCTTCACCGGATAAGCCAAAGCAGCCGCCCGCCACACCATCATCCATGAGCCAGGAAAACCTTGCGGCGAGATCACTGCCCTTGAGGATGATGTTGTCGGCGCCATTGGCAAGCTGAATGCGGTGATTCTCCTCGAGAATGGGGAGGCCTTCGGCAGAGGCCATGATGAGATAGCCGTTTTCGTGGAAGCTTACATCGGCCTCCGGTCCAAACTCCTGCTTGAGATTGCGCAAGAGCTTCAGGCCGAATTTGGAGAGCTCGATGTTTTCAGGGGTCGAGAATTGCTGGCGGAGGCCGCCGAGTGACCTTCCGGTGCAGCCGAACTGATAGGTCGTGTCTTTCTCGATGATGGCGATGGAGCCTGAAAACCCGTGTTTTCTGAGGTAGTAGGCGGTGGCACTTCCAACAACGCCGCCGCCGACAATTGCGATATCAACATGTTCCATGATTTATCATTGTGCCCAATCCTTAACCTGCTCACAAGGCCCCGCATAAAACTTGGCTTCACTTATTTTCCTTCAAAAGCTAAGGAGGAGGCATGATGGGAATCCGGGTGGCAATGACGAAAACAAATGCAAGCAATTTCTTTGAAGATTTCAGCCTTGGGCAGAAAATTGTCCATGCGACGCCGCGCACGGTAACTGCTGGCGATCAGGCGCTCCACACCGCACTTTATGGTTCGCGTTTTGCGGTTCAAAGCTCCGATGAATTTGCCAAGGCGATCGGCTATCCGAGATCGCCGCTTGATGATCTTCTCGTCTTTAATATCGTCTTCGGCAAGACGGTGCCGGACATATCCCTGAATGCGATTGCCAATCTGGGCTATGCGGAATGTGTGTTTTTAAAAGCGGTTTATCCCGGCGATACATTGTCCGCTCAATCTGAGGTCATTGGCCTCAAGGAAAATTCCAACGGAAAAACCGGTACGGTTTATGTTCGCAGCCGCGGGGCCAACCAGCATGGCGAGGACGTTTTAAGTTTTGTGCGGTGGGTCATGGTGCGCAAGCGCGATGAGAAATCTGCGCCGCCTGTGGCTCATGTGCCGGAGCTTTTGAAAGTTGCGAATGTCAAAACGGAATTCCCACGAGTGGATACTGCGAAGTGGAATTTTGAACTTTCCGGTTCGCCTGATGGTTTTGATGACTATGTGATCGGTGAAAAGATTGATCATCTTGATGGTGTGACGGTGGAAGAGGCCGAGCATCAACTGGCTACGCGGCTTTATCAAAATACGGCACGGGTGCATTTCAACCAGTTTGCCGAAGTGAGCGGAAGATTTGGCCGCCGTCTGGTCTATGGCGGCCATGTCATTTCACTGGCGCGGGCGCTCAGCTTTAATGGCCTGGCCAATGCTTTCCACATCGCCGGCATAAACGCGGGTCGTCATGCTGCTCCGTTGTTTGCCGGCGGTACGGTTTTCGCGTGGTCGGAGATTGTCGACAAGGCACCGCTACCGGAACGTGATGATGTGGGTGCCTTGCACATTGTCACGCGGGCCACACGTGATTTGCCTTGCAGTAAATTTCCGACGGAAGACGGAACGCCAGAAAAACCTGGGGTAATCCTGGAACTGGATTATTGGGCCCTGATCCCGCGCTAGATGTGAGCAATCTCGTTTGAAGGGAAATTCCCCTGTTTTCCTTCGCCCCGGCGGGGAGAAGGAGGGGCTCGCCGCGGAAGGCGGTGGGAGGATGAGGGGGAACAGGTGATTCAATTGCGAAACCTGCTCCCCCTCACCTTCCCGACACTTGCGTGTTGGGCCTCTTCCTCTCCCCCAAGGGGCG
>JAHFPK010000297.1 GCA_023266715.1 Hyphomicrobiales bacterium
GAGCAATGCGTTGAGCAATGGCCAATCGGACACGGTATCGGAACCGTCGAGCATGGCTTCGGTTTCGCGGTTGGGAGAGGCGACGGAGCCTGAATCGAGATGGTCACGGCCGATGACGATAGGCGCTTCCACTTCGCCGTTTTTCACCATTTCATTGAAGGCAAGACCAAGGCGGTGCCGTTGGCCGAGGCCTACCCAGCAAATGCGGGCGGGCAGGCCCTGGAAAGCGATGCGTTGGCGGGCCATGTCGAGCCAGTTGTGGAGATGCTTGTCATCGGGGATCAGCTCTTTCACACGCTGATCGGTCTTGTAGATGTCCTGTGGATTGCCGGAAAGCGCTGCCCAGCGGAAGGGGCCAATGCCGCGGCAGAAGAGCGGGCGGATATAGGCCGGCACAAAGCCGGGGAAATTGAATGCATCTTTCAGGCCCATCTCGAATGCTATCTGGCGGATATTGTTACCGTAGTCGAGGGTGGGGACTCCAGCCTTCTGGAAATCCAGCATGGCCTGCACATGGACCTTCATGGAGGCCATAGCGGCGGCTTTCACTGCCTGCGGATTTGATGTTCGCTTCTCCTCCCAATCGGCGAGAGTCCAGCCGATGGGCAGATAACCATTCACCGGATCATGGGCGGAGGTCTGGTCGGTGACGGCATCTGGCATGATGCCGCGCGTGACCATATCAGGCAGAATTTCCGCCGCATTGCCCGGGACGCCAACCGAGATTGGTTTTGGTGAACGCTTGATAGTTTCCAAGGCTTCATCGATGGTCTTAGCTTGCGTGTCGAGATAGCGTGTCCGGAGACGCATGTCGATGCGCGATGGCTGGCATTCAATGGCTATCATGGAGGCACCCGCCATTGTGGCAGCAAGCGGCTGCGCGCCGCCCATGCCGCCGAGACCTGCGGTCAGGAACCATTTTCCTTTGAGATTGCCGCCATAGTGCTTGCGGCCCACTTCGGCAAAGGTTTCGTAGGTTCCCTGCACGATGCCCTGGGTGCCGATATAGATCCAGGAGCCCGCCGTCATTTGGCCGTACATCATAAGGCCCTTTTTATCGAGCTCGTTGAAGTGATCCCAGGTGCCCCAGTGGGGCACGATGTTTGAATTGGCGATGAGCACACGCGGTGCATCCCTATGAGTGCGGAAGATGCCGACTGGTTTTCCCGATTGCACCAGAAGCGTTTCATCATCCTCAAGTGAGCGCAGGCTTGCCACGATGCGGTCGTAAGCTTCCCAATTGCGCGCTGCCCGGCCAATGCCGCCATAGACCACAAGCTCTTCCGGGCGTTCGGCGACACCGGGATCGAGATTGTTCATGAGCATGCGTAGTGGCGCTTCGGTGAGCCAGGACTTGGCGCTGAGCTTGGTGCCCGTCGGTGATTTGATGATGCGCGTGTTATCGCGGCGGGTGTTCATAGGGGTTTTCCTTGGGCGTTGGTTTTATAGCGGCTGTGCAGGGCATAGCGGCTGGCGGGATAAATGAGGGTAGCGACGGTTACGACCTTTCCCTGACTCCAGCTCCGGCGATGAAGCGACAGGCAGGGCTCGCGGTCTCTCATATTGAGCAACTTCTGTTGGTCGGCATCGGGCATGATGGCTTCCACTGAATGCTCTAATTCGTCCACCGGCACGGTATTGAGGAGATAGGCTGTTGGCGTTTGTTTAGTGAAATTTTGGATCATGAAGTCGGCGGCTATGAAGGGATTGACCCAGCGGCTCTCAAGCTGGACCGGCAGGCCATTTTCCAGATGCAGGACCACAAGATGAAACGCGTGCTGGGGAGCTTTCCATTCAAACTCGTCCGCGAGCGCCTGGCTTGCCATGACTTTTGCACGAGAGATCAATTGTAGCGTGTGCGTATGACCGCGGGATTCGATTTCCTCGGCAATATTGCGAAGTTCCATCAAGCTGGTGCGGGCGGCCTGTTCTTTCACAAAAGTGCCGACGCCCGGAACTCTGGCGAGATAGCCATCGGCGGAAAGTTCACGGAGCGCCCGGTTGGCGGTCATGCGGCTGATGCCAAAGCTTTCAACCAGTTCATTTTCGGATGGTACACGGGAGCCGGCAGCCCAGGTGCCGGACTGGATATGACCCAGGATATGGTCTTTCACCTGCATATAGAGCGGCAGCATCTGGTTCACGGGAGGGTTCCTTTGATAAGCTCACCGTTTCTGATGACGGCGGCGAGGGGATTGAACCCCAGGGGATAACTCAGGTCACCCGGGCGTTCGACATTCCAGAGGGCAAGGTCGGCTTTCTGGCCCTTGGCGATGGTGCCACGGTCTTTCAATCCGAGAGCTTGGGCGGCGTTAACGGTCACTCCGCCGAGGGCCTCTTCAGGGGTAAGCCCAAACAGAACGCAGGCCATGTTCATGGTGGCAAGAAGGGAATGGACGGGCGACGAGCCGGGGTTCAAATCTGTGGCGATAGCGATGGGCACCTTGTGCCTGCGGAGGGCGGCTACGGGCGGGGCCTGTTTTTCCCGCAGATAATAGAAGGCCCCCGGCAGCAGCACTGCCACGGTTCCGGATTTGGAAATGGATTCGACTCCTTCCTCGTCCAGATACTCGATGTGATCGACTGAAAGTGCGTTGAAGCGGGCGGCAAGCTTTGCTCCGCCCAAGTTGGAGAGTTGTTCGGCGTGGAGTTTAATGGGCAGGTTGAAGGCTCGCGCGGCCTTAAAGACGGACTTGGTTTCTTCAAGGGAAAAGGCGATGCCTTCGCAAAAGGCATCAACGGCATCCGCCAAGTTTTCCGAGATGATTCGAGGAAGAGCCTGATTGCATACGATATTTACATACCCCTGATGGTTTTCCTTGAATTCCGGAGGAAATGTGTGGGCGCCGAGGAAGGTGGTTTTGACGTCCACCGGGCGGAGAGAACCCAATTTTCTGGCGACGCGGAGCATTTTCATCTCGGTTTCAACATCGAGGCCATAGCCCGACTTGATTTCAATAGTGGTGACGCCCTCGGCCAAAAGGGATTCGAGTCGACGCAATGCAGATTCGAGAAGCTGCGTTTCAGACGCTGCCCTTGTGGCGCGCACGGTGGACATGATGCCGCCGCCAGCACTGGCGATGTCGGCATAGGCCGCACCATTGAGGCGCATTTCAAATTCATTGGCGCGATTTCCACCGTAAACCAGGTGTGTGTGGCAATCGATGAAGCCTGGTGTAAGCAATCTGCCGCCGCAATCCAAGGCGTCGCCCTTGACGGGTTCAGTTCCCACGCGTGCGATCACACCGTTTTCAGTCGATACTGTGCCCTTCTCAATGAGACCGTAGCCATTGATCATGGTAGCGATGGAAAGGTTGGTGAACAGCACAGAAATTCTCACTTGTATAAGGTTGTATATACAGTATAGTAGAAAGCATGACACAACGCAAGTTCCGTTTCACTTCGGCGCTCACATCATCTGGCTGGCAGAATGATGTGATGGTTGCTGTTGATGACACGGGAACAATCGAAGGCGTTGAGGCGGGAGCGAAAGGTGGATCGCTGATTGCGGGCGTGGCAATACCGGCAGTGGCCAACGTGCATTCCCACGCGCATCAAAGACTGATGGTGGGGCTGGCAGAACGCGCTGGTCCCGGAGCCGACAGTTTCTGGACCTGGCGGGAGGTGATGTATGGTTTTGCACTGAAGCTCTCGCCCGATGATCTCGAAGCCGTAGCAGCACAGGCCTATGT
>JAHFPK010000047.1:0-12626 GCA_023266715.1 Hyphomicrobiales bacterium
TTTTCAGAGGAAGGGTTGATGTATTTGACGACAGGATCGAGTCCGGTTTGCGGGCAGCCTCGATCTTGCGATACAACCCCTGTTTGACATCCGGCCTTTCGGCCACGGCTTCGACGATCCAGTCCACATCGGCGAGTTTATTGAGATCGTCTTCGATGTTTCCCGGCGTGATCAGTTTGGCGGCCGACTTTGACATCAGGGGCGCTGGATCAGCCTTGGCAATACGTTCCAGCGCTGTCTTGGCGATGCTGCTGCGGTCGGCGGAGTTTGGCGGCACGACATCGAGCAGCAAGACAGGCACGCCGGCATTGGCAATGTGGGCGGCAATTCCGCTGCCCATGACCCCTGCCCCGATGACGCAAGCCTTGGCTATCGTCACGATACGGCCTCGAGAATGGTGGCAATACCCTGGCCGCCGCCGATGCATTGGGTTGCCAGCGCATACCGCTTGCCTTCGCGCTTCAACAGGGACGCCGCCTTGCCGGTTATGCGCGCGCCTGTAGCTCCCAAGGGATGGCCCAGTGCCAAAGCGCCGCCATCAAGGTTCACTTTGTTCATGTCAATCTTGAGGTCGCGGATACAGGCGATGGCCTGTGAAGCAAACGCCTCGTTCAGTTCGATGATGTCGATATCATTGATGGACAGCCCCGCCCGCTGCAGCGCCTTGCGTGTTGCTACCACCGGCCCGATGCCCATCAGCTCCGGGCTGCAACCCGCGACCGCAATACTTTTGATCCGTGCGATAATTGGAAGCTTGTGGGCTTTCGCGTAGGTTTCCGAAACGACAAGGCAGGCTGCCGCGCCATCGGTGAGCGGCGATGAGGTTCCCGCAGTAACAACGCCTGCCTGATCGAAGGCGGGCTTCAGGCCGGCCAATGCCTGCATCGACGTATCGGCACGGATGCAACCATCTGCCGCAGCACCGGGCATGGCAATGATCTCGTCCTTCAGTTTGCCCTGTTGTTGCGCCTTGGCGGCCTTCGTATGGCTGGCAACGGCGAACTCCTCCTGCTCCTGGCGCGGGATCGCATATTTTTTTGCGACGTTTTCGGCGGTGATTCCCATCGACACATAGGCGGCGGGCATGTTTTCCGCCAGGGCTGGGTTGGGCATCGGATTGAAACCCATCATGGGAATCCGACTCATGCTTTCAATTCCGGCGCAGATAAATACGTCGCCAGCGCCGAGCGCAATTGCTCCTGCCGCCGAATGTATACCCTGCATGGAAGAGCCGCAAAAACGGTTGATGGTGGTCGCGGCCGCGGACTGCGGCAGGCCGGCAATGAAGGAAATCAGCCGCGCCACATTGAGCCCCTGCTCACCCTCGGGAAAGGCACAACCCAGTAACAGGTCTTCCACGTCTTTCGGGTCGATCCCCGTCTTGCCGACAAGCCCCTTCACCACCGCTGCCGCCAGATCGTCGGGCCGCGTCCGTGCCAGTGCCCCCTTGCCGGCAAAATGAAATGGCGAGCGGACATAGCCCGCAATAACGGCGTCACCCATTAGGACCTCTCCTGTAAGGCAAAAGCTGCCCTGCTTGTCTGGAAGCGATAGCCATTGCCGCTCCTCTATGCCGTGAGTCTCAGTCAATAGCCTAATCCCACCAGTGCGTTGTTGTCACGTAAACACTGCGTTGAGTTTGCGAGGTCGTGTCAAACCAAAAATGCTTGCGCAAATGGTTGGGCCTCTTCACTAGAACTAGAATAAAAGTTGCTTGCCAGCAGTGCGTCGTGCAGACATGATCATGCAACCCATCTGCCAGTCTCGCGGTAACTAGAAAAATACAAGTGCGAGCCAATACGGGAGGACTACATGAAAGGTCTCATGCAGGACTGGCCATTGCTGGTTCATCGTGTGCTTGACCATGCGGCGCGTTGGCATGGCGAACGGGAAATTGTATCGCGGTCTATCGAAGGCCCGGTTCACCGGCAGAGCTATCGCGACCTTGACCGCCGCTCGCGGGCCCTTGCAAGCGCTTCCAAGAAACACCTTAAGGCAAAGAAAGGCTCGGTTATCGCGACCATGGCCTGGAACGGCTATCGCCACATGGAAATCTGGTATGGCCTCATGGGACTGGGTGCCGTGGTTCACACGTTGAATCCGCGCCTGTTTACGGAGCAGCTGATCTACATCATCAACCATGCGGAAGATCAATGGATTTTCACCGACCTCACTTTCCTGCCGATCTTCGAAAAGCTGCAGGACAAATTGCCCACGGTGAAGGGTTTCGTTGTCATGACGGACCGTGCCCATATGCCGGTCGGGACGAAACTCAGCAATGTGATTTGCTACGAAGAACTTCTCGGCCAGGGCGACGAAGGATTTGCATGGCCTAGGCTTGACGAGAATACCGCATGCGGCTTGTGCTACACCAGCGGCACAACGGGCAATCCCAAGGGTGTGGTCTATTCCCATCGCTCCAATGTGCTCCATGCGATGACGATCACGGGTGCCGATGCATTTGCGCTCCACAGCCGCGATACCACCCTGCCCGTGGTACCGATGTTCCACGCCAATGCCTGGTCGCTCACTTTCTCCTGTCCGATGGCGGGCGCCAAACTCGTCTTGCCAGGCGCCAAGCTCGATGGCGCTTCGGTGTTTGAACTTCTCGACACGGAGCGGGTTACGATGACGGCGGCAGTTCCGACGATCTGGCTCATGCTCCTGCAGCATCTCGAGCAAAACCCGACGCTGAAACTTCCCTATCTGGAACGGGTGCTGATCGGCGGTGCCTCGTGCCCGGAGCCCATGATGCGGGCGTTTATCGAGACATACGGTGTTGACGTCATTCATGCCTGGGGCATGACGGAAATGAGTCCAATGGGCACGTTGAGCAGGTTGAAAGGTTCGATGCTGGATCTTCCGCCCGCGGAAAAGTGGAAAGAAAAGCTGAAGCAGGGTCGCCCAGGATTCGGTATCGACATGAAAATCACCGACGACAAGAACGAAGAGCTTCCCCATGACGGCAAGGTGTTCGGCCGCCTGAAGGTCAGGGGTCCTGCAATCTCTTCCGCCTATTTCAAGGGTGAGGGTGTTGCCGCTTTCGATGCGGACGGCTGGTTTGACACGGGCGATGTTTCGACCATCGATGAATGGGGCTTCATGCAGATTACGGACCGTTCAAAGGACGTCATCAAATCGGGCGGCGAGTGGATATCCTCCATCGACCTTGAAAATGCTGCCTTGGGCTGTGCCGGCGTGGCTGAAGCAGCGGCCATCGGCCTGCCGCACCCGAAATGGGATGAGCGGCCTTTGCTGGTCGTGGTCAGGAAAGCAGGTACCGAGGTCTCAAAGGACGAGGTGCTGGCGCACATGACCGGCAAGGTTGCCAAGTGGTGGATGCCGGACGATGTCGCCTTCGTCGATGACATTCCCCATACGGCTACGGGCAAAATCTCGAAGCTGCAGCTGCGCGAGCGCTTCAGGAATTACCATCTGCCCACGGCCTGAAGGCCAGCAATCTCGAGAGCTGTAGTTCCAAGCGTTACGGCGGCCGTTGTCTTCAAAAAAACCCGCGGGTGCGGTGTCACCCGGGACATGCTGTGCGATGGCACATTACCGGTTTTGATGTCCCACTAGGCTGCAAGGCACCACGGAAGGTTGTTGGAACGACCGGATGAGGTGCTTACGCAACCGGCGGCCGGGCTAGGACCGTAGCCCTTTGGGCCACATTGGCTTCAAAAACTCAAGAAATACCAGCACAAGAATGCCCGCGCCAATCGTCAGCGCCAGATCGTCCGCGTGCAAAGGTCCGAAGCGAAAAAGGCTCTTTGCGAGCGGCCAAAAGAGTGTCAGAGCCAGCATCAGGATGACGGCGAGGAGGACCCACGCGAGCGCCGTGTTCGGCCGCCGGAGAGCCGTGACAGGCGATGCACTGAAAGTTCGATTGACAAAGATCAAACTGACAATGGTCAGAACCAATGAAAAAAACGTCAGCGCCCGCACTTCGTCCTCCGGCATGCCACGATTTGATGCCGCAATGAAGATGAAGGCAACCAATGCAAAGGCGAATGTTCCCTGCACAAGACTCCAGCCAACCATCGAGCGAGAGAACAAAAGTTCATCCGGGGCACGAGGTGGCCTACTCATCACATCGTCCTCTTCTGTCTCCGCCTCAAACACCAGGGAGCATGCGGGATCGATTACCATTTCCAGAAACGCAATGTGCATCGGCCCAAACACAATGGGCATACCGAAGAGTAGCGGCAATAACGCCAGCCCCGCGATTGGCACGTGCACGGCGATGATGAAGCCCATGGCTTTGCGAAGATTATCGTAGATTCGGCGGCCTAGCCGGACAGTCTTCACGATCGAGCCAAAATCATCGTCGAGCAAAACGATCGATGAGGCCTCGCGCGCTACGTCTGTGCCGCGACCACCCATGGCAACTCCGATATGTGCAGCCTTCAATGAGGGCGCATCATTGACACCGTCGCCCGTCATCGCCACGACCTCACCGTTCTCCTTAAGCGCGCCGACGATACGAAGCTTCTGTTCCGGCATGATGCGCGCGAAGACTGTTGCGGTTCTCACGCGCAAGGCGAGCCCCTCGGCATCCATCTTCTTGAGGTCTTCACCTAGTATGACGTCTTGTGCGTTGAGGCCCGCCTGCCGTGCAATTGCCTTGGCGGTAACTGGATAATCACCGGTGATCATTATTACCCTGATGCCCGCTGTCAGGCACTCACTCACTGCGCGAGGCACGCTTGCGCGTATTGGATCAGCAATGCCAACAAGGCCCAAAAACTTGAAGGCGAAATCTTTCTGCGATACTGGCAATGCTTTCCCTGCGAAAGAAGCGCGGGCAACGCCCAATACACGCAAGCCTTCGGCAGCCATGGCGTCCAAAGTCGAGGTCAGTATGGTCCGGTCGCCAGCACTGAGGTGACAGATATCCGCAATGGCTTCGGGTGCGCCCTTGGCCGCAACGATGAACTCCTTTCCGCCTTCAATCGGCTGCCACGCCTGAGACATGGCGAGAAGCCCGGGGCGAAGCCCATAAGCACGCGCAAGCTTCCATTCGGGACCATTAACTTGGCTCCTGCCGAGAAGGTGAAACGCTCTGTCCATTGGGTCGACAGGATCAGGCGCGCTGGCGAGACGTCCGAATTTGGCCAGGTTAATAAAGTCCTTTGGAATCTCACTGCCAAGTCCATGAACCGGGCGGAAAATTTTTCCGTTCTTCAGCCGTAGCTCGGCAATCGACATCCGGTTCTCGGTCAGCGTGCCGGTTTTATCCGTGCACAACACCGTGGCGGAACCAAGTGTTTCGATAGCCGCAGCCCGCCTTGTCAACACGCGAGCACGCGAGATTCGCCAGGCCCCCATTGCCATGAAGACGGTAAGCACGACAGGGAACTCTTCAGGCAGCATCGACATGCCAAGGGCTATCCCCGCCAACAACGCGTCAAGCCATGCGCCACGCGAGAATCCATAGAGTAGGACAGTCAAGATGCTAACAACACCTCCAACTAATGCGAACCATTGCACAATTTGGCGCGTTTGGACCTGCAGCCGTGGCGGCTCAGTTTCAACGGTGCTGAGCGATTGCCCTATTTTGCCGATTTCGCTTCGCGCGCCAGTCGCGATTGCTTCGGCTATTCCAGCGCCCCGCACGACCAGGGAACCGGAAAACACAAGTGGTAGGCCATCACCGCCCGGCGACAAAACTTGATCCGGATTGAAATTATCGCTGGCGACTTTGCGTACTGGAACGGACTCGCCAGTGAGAAGTGATTCATCCGCCTGCAGGTCATGCGCAGCAAGGAGCCGTGCATCGGCAGGCACGCGGTCTCCTTCCCCGAGCACCACAAGATCGCCTCGGACAACTTCACGGCCTGCGATTCTCTTGCGCTCGCCCTCTCGTATAACCAGGGCACGAGGACTGGTGAGGTCGCGCAATGCCTCAAGGACACGTTCGGTGCGGGCCTCTTGTACAACAGTTATCAGGATTGACATCATTGCCAAGGCAAGAAGGATGATTGCATCCTTCATATCACCGAGCAGCAGATAGATGATGCCGCTGGCGAGCAGCAGTGTCAGCATTGGCTCACGGATCACCTCGACAAAGATAAGCAACGGCGTGCGCTTATCTGAGCGGGGCAACTCGTTGTACCCTTCTGCCTTCAACCTGGCTTGCGCCACACCCTCGCTAAGGCCATGGAATTGAATGGGGAAGGGTTGGCCCGCAGCCATCAATGCGACATCAACACCGGAACGTTCGCGTGCGCCAATACATGTCGCGTGGCGCCCCCAAAAATGTATTCGCGCATGCGTGAATGAGCGTAAGCGCCCATAACAAGAAGCTCGGCACCAAGATCATTGGCGTGTTTCAAAAGCGCCTCCCCCGCATTAGAGTCTCCGGCGGCCAGTCCCTCAGCCGTTGCCTTCACGCCATGGCGGGCGAGCGCTTCTGCTGCCTCGGCTCCCGGCATTTCGCCAGACAGGCTGCGTTCCCTGTAAGGATCGACCCAAACCACACGCACGTCCTTCGCACTTCTCAACAACGGCAGCCCGTCGAACAGCGCGCGAGTTGCTTCGCGTGTCGCATTAAATCCGGCGACCACAGATTTTACTTCCACCAGAGCGCCCTTCTGCGGGATTATCAAAACCGGCCGTCCGCTTTCCATAATTACATTTTCGACAAGTTCCGACTCGATATCTGCCACCGGATTTTCCGCGATCTGGCTCACCATGATGAGATCAGCCGTACGGCCATGTTCCATCAGACTTGGAGCTACCTCTGAATAAAGTGAGTCTACAGTACGCCATTCGCCCCTCAGCCCATCTTGCCGCAATTGTCTCTCGAAGCTCTCCTTCACAACGGCAATATTGGTCTTGAAATACTGTTGCCGAGTATCATCAACCGCTGTAGGCGCGGCAAATCCAACTTCCGGATAGATCTTGACAGCTGGAATGACATAGCAGCCGATGAGGTGAGCGTCATAGGTTTTGGCGATCAGCGCAGCTGCATCAATCATTGCCTCGGTTCGCGGCACATCGTTGAGTGAAACCAGGATAGTTTTATATGCCATTGTCCGTGCCCCATATGAGATATAGTTAATAGGTGGAACACTTAGCCGAGTGAGCCAGATGCGCATTGATGCCGATCAATGAAAACCGGACAGCGTCAGCTTGTCGAAGTCTTTGCTGCACCACTGAGCAACGGCGAGAAAGGCATTCACATGATCTTTGCTGCGGTGAACCGCCGGACCGAGGCGAGGCAGTGAAAATTGGCGCAGTGGGTCTGCCGGCTGACGTTGCCATTCCTGAGCGGCCAAGCGGTGTCATCATCTTTGCCCATGGAAGCGGGTCGGGGCGGCTCAGCCCGCGTAACAGACTCGTGGCGGAGCAGTTGAATGCTGCGGGGTTCGCTACAATTCTTTTCGATCTGCTCACTGAACCGGAAGCCGAAGATCGCAGCAATGTGTTCAATATTCCCCTGCTGGCAAGCCGCATGTCGGAGGCAATTACGTTTGTACGGAACCAGAGTGGCCTGTCACGTCTGCCCATTGGTCTGTTCGGTGCAAGCACGGGTGCGGCAGCTGCCTTGATGGCTGCCGCCGCACACGGAGACGATATTGCCGCCGTCGTTTCCCGCAGTGGACGACCCGATCTCGCTCTTGGGGTTCTGCACCAGGTCAAAGCCCCGACACTGCTCGTTGTTGGTGGTTACGACGAGCAGGTCATCGAAATGAACCAAACGGCTCTTGCGGCGCTGCGTTGCGAAAAACGTATGGACATCGTTCCGGGGGCAACACATCTGTTCGAGGAGCCGGGTACGCTTGATCGCGTGGTCGAACTTACGACGGACTGGTTCAGCCTTCACCTCGGTGCCAAGGTGGAACAATGACCTTCACAGGTTTCGCATCGAGAACGCAGGCCGGGCAACTTCTGGCGCAGCAAGTTGCGAAACTGAGTTTCGAGCAACCGGTTGTTCTCGCTTTGCCGCGCGGTGGCGTCCCTGTGGCCCTTGAAGTCGCGCGCGTTTTGAAGGCCCCCATGGATTTGCTTCTGGTGCGGAAGATCGGAGTTCCCTGGCAGCCCGAACTTGCAGCTGCCGCTGTCGTTGACGGGGAACGCCGCGATCTCGTTTTCAATGACGAAGTCATGTCGATGCTGGGCCTCAACCGTGACGACATTGAGCGCGCAGCGGCAAAGGAAATTGCTGAAATCGATCGGCGCCGAAAACTTTACCTCAAGGGGCGCGAGCCCATCTCGGTTGCAGGCCGCACCACCATTGTCGTCGACGACGGAATTGCCACAGGCACCACCGTCAAAGCCGCATTACAGGCGCTGAAAAGGAGAAATCCAAAGAGACTTGTGCTGGCCGTTCCAGTTGCTCCCAGCGACACAATCGAAGAGCTTGGAGCCTATGTCGATGACATCATCTGCCTTCAGCAACCCGATCCATTCATTGCCATAGGCGTTTTCTACAGCGACTTTCAGCAGGTCGGCGACGAAGACGTTATCAAAATGTTGGCTGACATTGACGCTTCAAATCAGACAGGAGCTTGAGCCATGCCGTATGCCTCGAATGCCGACTTGCCTGCCTCTGTGCGATCCCACTTGCCGGAACACGCCCAGGATATCTTTCGAGCCGCCTTCAACAATGCTTTCGAAAGTCATCGCGACGATCCATGCCTGGAAGAAATCGCGCATCGCATCGCTTGGTCGGCAGTGAAGCGGCAATACGGGAAAGTTGGCAACGTCTGGATGCGGCTGGACAGACAGGATGACTAACTGTCCGACTCGCTACATGCCGACGTCCAGCTGCCGCCCATGGTCCTTCTCCGGTTCCTCAATCTCGGTCATCGTCGCTTCAGTGAGCAGCAGAACGCTTGCCACTGAAACGGCGTTTTCAAGCGCAATGCGCACCACCTTGGTCGGATCGATGATGCCGGCTTCGATCAGATCGACATATTCCTTGCGTGCGGCATCGAAGCCGAAACTACCCTTGCCTTCGAGCATGCGGGCGATGACTACGCCGCCATCAACCGCTGAATTTTCTGCAATCTGCCGGGCCGGCGCGGCAAGTGCCCGCTTCAGAACCTGAACGCCGGTGCGTTCGTCGCCCTGTGTACTCTCTTCGAGCTGGCTTACGGCGTCAATGCAGCGCAGAAGCGCCAGTCCGCCGCCGGGCACGACTCCTTCGCTCACTGCGGCCTTGGTGGCGCTGATGGCGTCGTCGAGGGCATCCTTGCGGGCCTTCATTTCGGATTCAACCGGTGCGCCCGCACGGATAACGGCAACGCCACCCGACAGCTTCGCCAAACGCTCCTGCAGTTTCTCCTTGTCGTAATCACTCGTCGCCTTAGCTATTTCGGCCTTGATCTGCCGGATCCTGTCATCAATGGCGCGGCGCTCACCGCCGCCGCCCACAATTGTCGTTGTGTCCTTGTTGGAAACAATGCGCTTGGCTTTGCCAAGTTGTTCAATGGTAGTTGTTTCGAGTTTCAGACCCAGCTCTTCTGCGATGACGTGCGCTCCGGTCAGAATGGCAATGTCCTGCTGCATCGCCTTACGCCTGTCGCCGAAGCCCGGCGACTTCACGGCGCAACTTTTCAAGTTGCCACGCAAGTGATTGACGATCAGGGTTGCGAGGGCCTCGCCTTCCACGTCTTCGGCGATCACCAGCATGGGCTTGGCCGACTTCGCCACTTGCTCGAGCAATGGAACGAGATCGTTGAGAATGGCAATCTTCTTGTCGCAAACGAGAACGAGCGCATCTTCGAGGATGGCCTCCATCTTCTCGGCATTGGTGATGAAATAGGGCGAGATAAATCCCCGGTCGAACTGCATGCCTTCCACGACTTCCAACACTGTTTCGGTGGTTTTCGATTCCTCGACAGTGATGACACCCTCGTTGCCGACACGCTCCATAGCATCGGCGACGAGATCGCCGATCACCTGATCGTTGTGCGCCGCGATCGTGGCCACTTGTGCCTTCTCTTTCCGTGTTCCAACCGGTCTCGAAATGGTCTTGAGCGCTGCAACCGCGGCCTCGGCGGCACGCTCGAGACCGCGCTTCACGTCGACGGCGCTGGCGCCTGCAACAACATTTCGAAGCCCATCGGCAAACATCGCGTGGGCCAGAATGGCAGCAGTACTCGTCCCGTCGCCGACGATTTCGCCGGTTTTTTCGGCGGCCTGGCGGAGCATCTGCGCACCAAGATTTTCCTCCGGGTCTTTCAGGTCGAACTCCTTGGCAATGGTCACGCCATCGTTGCAGACAAGAGGAGCGCCCCATTTCTTCTGGATCAGGACAGATTTCGATTTTGGGCCGAGCGTTATGCGAATGGCATCGGCCAACTGGCTTGCGCCGCGCAGTATCTTCTCGCGCGCCTCGGACCGGAACATCACTTGCTTGTGAGCCATGGGGCATCTCCTTCAATGGGCAAAAGGCCAGTTAAAGCCTTCGAATTTGAATTCTTACCGGATGGCGCGAATAGTGCGCTGATCTAGATCAAGTTCCACGCCAGGCGCCCTCCACTTGCAACCTGTTTACTTCGCGTGGTGTGCGAACTTCCAATCGGGTTGCATGGAGTGGATCATCATCATCTCCGCCACGTTCTCGAGCGTCAGCATGCCGGCAAGGCGGCCACTGCCATCCACGACGATCTGCGTGCGGAGGCCTTGCCGGTTCATGTTCATAACGGCTTCATTGAGTGTCACGGCGACCCCGGTCACGGCCGGCTTCCGCATGATCGAGGAAACTGCTGCGTCAGGTCCCTTTTCCTTGAGGCCAAGCACCACATCGTCGCGGTCAAGCAGACCTACGGGCGTCTGCATCGTGTCAATAACAGGGAAGGCCCGCTGGGAGCTAGCAAGCAGGGCCTCTACCGCTTCAGACAGCAAGGCATTTGCAGACAAGCTGCGCACCGTCCGCTCCATGCCTTCTGATACGGTGAGACCCTGCGCAAACCAGCGCAGGGCGCTGGTCTGAAGTTCCGATACGGCAGCGATGTAAATGAACATGCCAATAAGGACGAGCATCGGATTCAGGAACAATCCAGCGGCAACGAAAAGGAAAGCGAAAAACTGCCCGAGTTTGGCGGCAAATTCAGTTGCCCGCTGCGGCCCAAGCCACACGGCCAGCAGGGCCCGGAGCACCCTGCCCCCATCCATCGGGAAGGCCGGTATCAAATTAAAAACAACCAGAGAGATATTTATGAGAGCAAGACGCTGCATCAGGGTGGCCTTCTCCAGATCGATGGACTGCAAGTCTGCGACCGAAAAACCACCTGCCAGCAGAAGCAGGCCGGCGATCACCACATTGACCATCGGCCCTGCAATGGCGACCAACAGCTCCTGCCAAGGTTCTTCCGGAATGCGCTCCATGTTGGCGACGCCGCCAATAGGAAGCAATGTGACTTCGGGGGTCTTTACGCCAAAATTTCTTGCCGTGAGAATATGGCCGAATTCATGGGCCACGACACAAGCAAAAACCAGCAAGATAAAAACAACCGACGACTTTGCCGCCTCGAAACCGCCGCTCCGGTAATCGCTGGCTGCAATCCACAGCAAAAACAAAAGGAAAGTGACGTGAATGCGGATTGCTGTTCCGGCAATCCGTCCGACGGTAAGCGACCACTGCATGGGCCCAGCCTCTCATGTTGTCCTGCATCTGCAACTACCATTTTATGGCAGGACAATCGATAAATAGTTGATTGGCATCAATGACCTTGTCATGAACCTGGTGTTAGCGTTCACAGCGATTGTATCGCAGGAGAGTGAAATGTTGACATTTTCACGGCGCTGGTTCGTGGCCTCAACGGCAGTTGCGGGCATTATGCTCAGTAACTTGTCGACAAGCATCGGCCTGGCGAAATTGCCCGTGCCCAAACTCAAGGGAGGCATGCCGTTGATGCAGGCCCTGGCTGCACGTCGATCGACGCGGGCCTACAGTGATCAAAATATCGAGGATGACATGTTGTCCAGTCTCCTCTGGGCGGCATTTGGCATCAATCGCCCCGAAAGCGGTGGACATACGGCCCCGTCGTGGCATGGGTCGATGGAGACAGATATCTATGTGGCAGACGCGAAAGGCGTTGCAAAATACAGTCCGGCTGAGCAATCACTTAAGAGCGTGATTGAGAAAGATTCTCGCGCCAAAGTCAGCCCAGAGCCTTTCGTTGGCACCGCTCCAACAATACTGGTCTATGTCGCCGATCTTGCACGCATGGCAAAAGCGCCGGAGGCCGATCAGATTCAGGCAGCGCATGTGGATTCAGCTGTCGTTGCCGAAAATGTCTATCTCTTTTGCGCCTCGGAAGGTCTTGGAACGTGCCTGATTGGCGGCGTGGACAAGAAGGGGGTCGCAACACTGCTCCATCTGCCGGAAAGCCAGATCGTGACTTTTGCGCAGCCAGTTGGATTTCCGAAGGCAGGCTAGCGCGCTTCCCGGCAAGGTGGAATCACCTTGCCGAAAAGGAATCGCGCCAAATCAATATGTTGGAGCAAATCCTTGTCGGCGAAGTCATGCAACTTCGCCGGGATTTGCTCCAGATCAACCGCGTTCAATTGGCGGGCGGCACCAGAAGTGGCTTGAGATATTCTGAAATGAACTTGGTCACGCCAGTCCGGTTCAAATGATCAGTGTCGGAATAGAAACGCGGGTCAATCAT
>JAHFPK010000047.1:12726-14089 GCA_023266715.1 Hyphomicrobiales bacterium
AGATCAACCGCGTTCAATTGGCGGGCGGCACCAGAAGTGGCTTGAGATATTCTGAAATGAACTTGGTCACGCCAGTCCGGTTCAAATGATCAGTGTCGGAATAGAAACGCGGGTCAATCATCGATTGGGAGAAGTCGCGGAAAATCAGGCTTTCGGCTTTTGCCACATCTTCCATCACCTGATCAAAGTCAACCTCGCGCGGCAACAATTTATAGAATGGGGCGGGAAGTGGCATTTTGATGATCGCCATGCGCGCTCCGTGATCCTGCACTATTTTGCGCAGGGCGGCGAAATCACCAAGGTACTTGGCAGTGGTAACGGCGTCATCCGACATCGACGGATAGAGATAATCGATGCGTTTGCGATCGGCTACGGCGGACGGCTTGAAGACGCGATCGAATTGCGCCTCACCCTCCCAGATATCTGGCTTTAAGCGATCGCTGTTATTGATTTTCGAGAATCCTGTTGCATAGTTCAGCAGAGCGCGGGGATCAGATCTCCCTTGTTCAGCATATCGCCCCAGATTGATGGCCAGTGGCACGCTATATGGCGTTCGCGCCAACAGTTTAGGGTCGGCCAGCCTCTCCTCATTCCACTGGGAAGAATTGAACGCAAACGAGTCCGTGGCATAGAGAACATTCCTGGTGGCGTGGCGGCGCAGGAAGTGTTCCAGAACAAATTTGCTGTAGAGCGGTCCGGTGCCCGGACCTGCAAGATTGATGATCTTGAGACCGGTCTCCTGTTGCATCTGTTGATTGAAGTCATCGAAATCGAGTGGCATGGCATGGGATGCGCCGAGTATCACCCAGTCAAAATCCTGTTCACTCGTCGTATCTATTTTGAAGATGGGATTGGTGTGACCTGTCACATAGGCGAGGCGTTCGGCAACCAGGAATGCGATCACATAAAGAAGCGCCCCGACGCCAAGAAACAACAGGATACGGCTGCGTCGAAAGTCCGATGGTTGCGGTTGGTCATTCATCCTGGCACCCCGTTCAGAATTGCATGTAGATGAACTCCTTGGCCTGCCACCGGCCAAGGATCAGCAATGAAAAAATGCCGGCGTAATAGGCGGCCCAACGAAGTGCGATCGGTGCCCGTGACAACCGGTCCCAGATTGAGCGGCGCTCGTCGAGAATTTCGAAGACCAAAAGCAGCAAGATCATAAGGACGCCAAGGAGTTGCTCATTGGTAAAGGGATAGCGGGCAGCAAGTGCCGGCATCCCTGGCAGCGCCGACGATATTTTGCCGATCACCAGAAGCGCCTCATTGATCGATTGCGCGCGGAAGAAAATCCAGCCGAGGAGTATGAGGTGGAAGGTCACAAATATGCGCGCGATTCTCAACGCCAGACTTGCAGAAA
>JAHFPK010000048.1:0-3897 GCA_023266715.1 Hyphomicrobiales bacterium
GGGAGATCCCTTCGATCTCGCCGGCGGGCCGCCAGTAAAGGCCATGCTCATCCAGAACACCAATCCCGCTTCTGTGGCGCCCGATCAGACCAAGGTGAAACAGGGGCTGGCCCGCGAGGACCTGTTTATCTGTGTGCATGAGCAATTCATGACCGAGACGGCAAAGTTCGCTGACATAGTTTTGCCCGCTACCATGTTTCTGGAACACGATGATGTGTATCAGGGCGGCGGCCATCAGCACATCATGTTTGGCCGCAAGCTGGTGGAAGCACCCGGCGAATGCCGCAGCAACCATGATGTGCTGTGCGACCTCGCTAAACGCGTGGGCGCTAGGCATGACGGTTTCAAAATGACTCCGCGCGAATTGATTGACTGGACCCTAACCCATTCGCGCCGGCCTGATCTGCAAAAGCTCGACGAAGAAAACTGGTTTGACGTGCAGCCCGATTTTGAGACAGCCCACAACCTCAGGCGCTTTGGCCATGTCGACGGCAAGTTTCATTTCAAGCCCGACTGGGTGAAGGCTGCCTACCTCTCGCCAAATGGCGCGCTCGGGCCGGTGAAGGACATCCCGGAATTTCCCGATCACTGGCAGGCGATTGAAGAGGCAACCGAGAAATATCCCTTCCGACTGGCCACCAGTCCAGCGCGCACATTTCTCAATTCCACCTTCAATGAAACGCCATCGTCCCTCAGGCGCGAGGGCAGGCCCACACTCTTTGTGCACCCTCTAGATTTGGCAGCGGCAGGCATTGTCGATGGTGACAAGGTGAAGGTGGGCAGTGCACGCGGAACCGTTACCCTTCACGCCAAGGCCCATGAGGGCCAAAAGCGTGGCGTTCTGATTGCCGAATCCATCTGGCCCAATGAGGCGTTTGAAGACGGGCAGGGCATCAATACCCTGACCGGCTGCGATCAGGCTGCCCCCGCGGCAGGCGGCCTTTTTCACGATAATCGCGTATGGCTGAGGCCGGCGCGGTGAACCAGGGATGAACGCCGGATTCAGCCGTGGCTCAGGCTGGCGGGCGCAATATAAGGCCAAGTTAAATGCTTTTTACGACGGAACCCACATGAAAGCCTTCACCACATTTATTTTGGCCGGACTTATGCTGGTTGCGGCTTCGGCCGTCACCTGGCCAGCGAAGACAAAAAGAACACGGCTCAAACCCAGGCCGCAACGGCGAATCAGCAGTTTTCTATCAAGCTTCTGCGGCTCAGAATGAGGGCGCAGCAAACGCCTCCATCCATCCTGCTGGTTAACCAATGATTAACCCTTTCGAGTCCCTGCAAGTGCTTGAAAAGAATCATTTTCTTGAGAGGCAGAATCGTTCCACGATGCCTCCCATGGTCGAAACCCGTCATCCAAATCCGCAAGTCTGGCTTCTGCTGATGGCTGCCTGTCTTGTGCTGGCAACCATTGCGCCGGTTGCCGTGTTGGTGGGATAGGCCTCAGGGCAATCCCGCGATACGCCCCGTGAGCAGATCAAAAAAACCCTGCGCATTGATGGAGCGGCACACCGTGGTGTTCGGCTTCCTTTTGGTGACACGCCACCAATCCACCACCGTCGCGCCCATGGTGAGTTCCGACTCGCACTCGATGCCCACATTCACATCGCGTGATTGAAACAGTTCCGGCTTCAAAAGCCAGGCCATGACGCAGGGGTCATGCAGCGGCGCTCCATCGGTGCCATACTTCTGTTCATCAAAACGTTCCGAAAAACTGAGCATCGCCGCGATGGCAGGTCCTGATTTGTTTTTTATCCCGCGGAATTTTTCGATGCGGGCGGCCGTAGATAGGGCCTGGTGCGTGCAATCCAGTGGGACGAGCGTGATGGGAATACCAGCCTCAAAAACGACGCGCGCCGCATGGGGGTCCACGTAGATATTGAACTCCGCCGCAGGCGTAATATTTCCGCCTTCAAAGTAGCCCCCGCCCATGGCGACGATGCGCTTGATGCGCGAGGCAATCTTGGGCTCGCGGATAAGGGCCAGCGCGATGTTTGTCATGGGACCGAGAACGCACAGGGTTATGATTCCCGCTTCGTGGGTCATCAGCGTATCAACGATAAAATCCACCGCGTGCTGTTTCTGCAGCGGCATCTTCGGCTCGGGCCAGACCGGGCCATCAAGTCCCGTTTGCCCATGCACATGCTCGGCCGTCTTCAGCGGGCGCAGAATGGGGCGCGCCGCACCGGCAAAGACCCTGATGTCGGGCCGGCCCGCCAATTCGCAAATCCTGCGCGCGTTGATTTCGGTCAAGGCCAATGGCACGTTTCCCGCCACCGCCGTAATGCCCAGAACCTCTAATTCCGGCGATGCCAGGGCGAGCAGTATGGCAACGGCATCATCCTGGCCCGGGTCCGTATCGATGATGATGGGCAGGGGTTTGGTCATTTTTTCGGGGCTCTTTGTTTCTTGCGCAGGTGATAGGTGAGCGCCAGGGAAATGCAATGGCGCAGGGCCGCCTCTGGTAGCCTATCCCCTACGTTAAACACAATGCTCCTGTTGCCTAAAAAATTCATTTCACCCTTGTAGAGTTCCTTGAAGTCCTCAATCAGCCCGGACGTGCAGATGAAATACATTGCGTATTTTCCGGGTTCATTTCTGATCTGATCAATCCGGATCGTGCTGCCGCTGTCCGTTTCGGTCGTCAGATAACTGGGTTGCCCCCAGCGCAGGGCTTCTTCCAGCTTTCCAACCCCCGCAGTTTTCTTTGCCACGTCAAAGATCATTTTCCGCAAGGCCAATAGCCTTTCTCTCACCGGCTTGCGATAAATGCTGAAATCTGGCTTCAACACAAATGGGTGCTCCCGCGATCTTTTCCCTCAATTGGCCCATCTACTGCCACACTGCTGACAGCATGTTGTCAGCAGTGTTACAGTAGGTAAAGACATGCGCAGAGCCGACCGACTATTGCAGTTGATCCAGATCTTGCGCCGGCATCGAAGGCCGGTGACCGGGGATGTGATGGCGCGCGAGCTGGAAGTGTCACTACGCACAGTTTACCGCGACATTGCGACCTTGACCATTGAGGGTGTTCCTATCCGTGGCGAGGCGGGTGTGGGCTATGTGCTGGGTGAGGGCTATGACCTGCCGCCCCTGATGTTTACCACCGACGAATTGGAAGCGGTGATGCTGGGCCTGCGCTGGGTGGCACGGAGGGGTGACAAGGATTTGGCCCGCGCCGCCCTCGATACGGTTGCCAAGATTGGCACCGTGCTGCCAGAGAAATTGCGGCCTTTTCTGTTTGATGCGGGACTTCTGGTGCCGCCGCGGATGCAGTACGCGCCAGATCGCATTGATGTGGCCCAGTTCCGTGCCGCCATTCGCGAGGGCAGGAAGGCCACAATTGGGTATCGCAGCGAGGAGGGCAACGAAACCCTGCGCACCATCTGGCCCATAGCGATTTCATACTTTGATGCCCAGCGCCTGATCATCGGCTGGTGCGAACTGCGTACCGCGTTTCGCTCGTTCCGCACCGACCGCATGCTGACCATGGAGGTGTTGAAGGAAAAATACCCGGAACGGCGGAAGGTATTGCTGAAGAAGTGGCAGGAAGAAGTGCGGAAAGAAACCGGCCAGCCGCAGCTGGATGTTTTTATGTGAGTTGGTTTGCCACTATCGCCAAGGCCTTGGGATAGAGCTTGTGTTCTTCTGTCAGTACACGCGCCGATAATGTCTCAGGCGTGTCGCCAGGCAGCACCGGAACCTCCGCTTGCGCAATGATTGGCCCGCCATCCAGCTCAGAAGTGACGTAATGCACCGAGCAGCCATGAACTTTCGCGCCATCGGCCAGGGCCCGCTCATGGGTGTTGGTTCCCCTGTAGAGCGGCAAAAGCGAGGGGTGAATGTTGATCATCTTGCCGGCCCAGGGCCCCAACAACGCAGATGTCATGA
>JAHFPK010000048.1:3907-14073 GCA_023266715.1 Hyphomicrobiales bacterium
TCGAAATCTTCGCGCGACACATAGTTTTTGTGATCAACCACATGGGTAGAAATGTTGTGACTTTGTGCGAATTTAAGTCCGGGGGCGTCGGGTCTGTTGGAAACGACGCAGACAATATCGGCGGGATAGGCGGGATCACGAGCGGCTTCAACAAGTGCCGCCATGTTTGAACCACGGCCTGAAATAAGAACGCCGACGCGTTTCCGTCTCATTGGACTCTGAGACTTCCGGTCGTTGCCACCTGTTCTTCTTTGCCTCGGCGCTTGCGCAAAGTACCGAGTGAGACAACTTTCTCACCTGATTTTTCAAGAGCAGAAGTAATGGCTTTTGCCTCCTTCGCCTTCACCATGAGTACCATGCCAATACCGCAGTTGAAGGTGCACAGCATTTCGCGCTCCGAGGCTCCACCAATGTCCTGCAGCCAGTCGAACACAGGCGAAAACGGCACCGCATCAAGATTGATTTCGGCCACACATCCCTTGGGCAAGACGCGGGGGATGTTTTCAAGAAAACCGCCACCGGTGATATGGGCCAGCGCCTTGATGGAATTGCTTTTCCGAAACACTTTCAACAGTGACTTCACATAAATTCGTGTGGGCACCAGCAGGGCTTCACCCAGAGATTTACCGTTCGCAAATGGGGCAGGGGCATCATAATCCAGCCCGCTCAATTCAACGATTCTGCGAATGAGAGAGTAGCCGTTGGAATGGGGGCCAGAGGACACCAATCCCAAAATCACATCGCCAGGCCCCACATCCTTTGCCGGCAGGATTCTCTTGCGCTCCACCGCACCCACGGCAAAACCAGCGAGATCATAGTCCTTGCCGTGATACATGCCGGGCATTTCAGCGGTTTCACCCCCGATCAGAGCGCACCCCGCTTGTTTGCAACCCTCAGCGATCCCGGCAATCACTTCGCGGGCCTGTGCCACATCAAGCTTCCCAGTGGCAAAATAATCGAGAAAGAAAAGCGGCTCGGCGCCTTGCACGATGAGGTCGTTCACCGACATCGCCACCAGGTCAATGCCAACCCCGTGATGCCAGCCCGTTTCAATAGCCACGCGCAATTTGGTGCCAACCCCATCATTGGCTGCCACAAGCACCGGGTCCTTGTAGCCACAGGCCTTGAGATCAAACAGTCCGCCAAATCCGCCTAGTGCCGAATCAGCGCCTTTGCGCCGGGTGGCCTTCGCCAGGGGTTTGATCGCTTCAACAAGGGCGTTTCCCGCGCTTATATCAACGCCAGCCTGCGCATAGGTCACACTGTTTCGTTCTGCTTGTTTGCCGCCGCTCATGCCGCTAGTTTGCCCCATTATCCATGCTAAAGGGGGCTCTTAGAGCATGTTGAGGCAAAGTTGCAAGACTTTGCCGATTATAACATGCTCCAAGCTAATAAGCTGGCGCGAATTCTTTCCGCTTGGGTGATTCCACCCAAGCGGAAAGCGCGCTAGCCCAGAGTGGCTTGTGAATAAAGCATGATGGTGGCTAATCACCAGAGGAAATGGAGTGGTTGACGGCATGATCTATCGCGGTGTGTGGCTGGTATTGGTGGCCACGATGATCATGCTTGGTATTTCAGCCGGCACTCATGCAGCAGGACCCGTCGAAACCAGCGTCTTTGCCGTCCAGGGCGTTGACGCGGATGTGACCGACAAGGATGTGGCAACCGCCAAAAACAAGGCGCTGTTTGACGTGCAGATGAAGGCAATTGTCATGCTGGCGCAAAGGCTGGGCAATGAAACCTTTGCAGCCGAAATTGCAAAACTTGGACCCAAGGACGTCTTACCCCTGCTCAAATCGCTCTCCATCGAACAGGAAGGCACCGGACCCGGCCACTACATTGGCAAATTCACAGTGAGGTTCATTCCGGAAAAAGTTCAAAAGCTGTTTGAAAGCTATGGTGTGCATGTCGTTTCCGAACAGGCAACCCCCATGCTTGTGCTGCCCATCTGGAAGGCTGCCGAAGGCACCCAGCTTTGGGGGGACAATCTGTGGCGCACTGCCTGGCTTAATCTCCATGCTGAACAATCCCTCGTACCGCTTATCGTCCCCATAGGCGATCTCGAAGATACGGCGGGCATCACCGCACAGGATGTGCTCAATCTCGATCCGATAAAGCTTGAGGCCCTCCGCCGCCGCTATGGCACCAGAACCATACTGGTGGCCATTGCCGAACCTGCTGCAGGCAACGGCATTCATGCCATGATGGATGCTGAATCCGAACTCGGCAAAATTACCTTCGACAAGATTTACACCGCTGATCCGGCCACGCTGGAAGCCTCGGCCGCTCTCGCCACCCAGCGCTTTCATGCCGTGATGATCGACAAATACAAGTCTGACAAGGCAAAGGCTGAACAGGTGAGCACCGAAGCTAATGTCTCGCATTCGATTCCCGTGACCGTTCCTTTTTCAAGCCCCTCCGAATGGAATGCCATTCGTTCGCGCATACTGTCTTCACCCGGCATTATTGGTGTTGATGTCTCAACCCTTGCAGGCAATGGCGCGGTGATCAGATTGATGTATGTTGGTGATTTGCAGGTGGTGCAGGACTCAATGCCGGGAACCGGATTACAGATGTCACAAATTGGGGGGAATTGGGTTATTCAATCCCTCTTGTAGCACCCTATGAACCTGCCAAATTTCATCACCATTGGTCGCATTCTTCTGGTTCCCATTACCGTGTGGCTGATCATCTCCGGCGAATTTTCTCTTGCCTTTTTTGCCTTTGTGGCAGCGGGCATAAGCGACGGCGTGGATGGTTTCATTGCCAGAAGATTTGACCAGCGTTCCGAACTCGGGGCCTATCTCGATCCCATCGCCGACAAAGCCCTGCTGGTTTCCATCTATGTATCCCTTGGCCTGTTGAAATTTCTGCCGGCCTGGTTGGTCATTCTTGTGGTGACCCGCGACGTGCTGATTGTCGGCGCTGTTGTTCTTGCATGGGTGGTGAACAAGCCCATACCTGTAGCGCCATCAATGGCCAGCAAAATCAACACAGTGGGCCAGATTGTTCTGGCCGGTTTGGTCCTGGGTCTTCTGGGGTTGGAGATCAGCCTGAAACCGTTGCTGTTTACTGGCTTTGCCCTAGTGGCGATTTTGACCTTTGGGTCCGGCGCATTATACATGCGCGCCTGGCTGCTACATATGGCCAATGGCAAGCAGGAGTAAGGTCTTTCATGACGCTTCAAAAGCAAGTCACCTTCTGGATCGTGGCGTTAGTCCTGCTTATTTTGGTGCTGTGGCTGCTCAGCCCCATTTTGCTGCCGTTTATTGCCGGTCTCGTGCTCGCCTATTTTCTCGATCCGGTGGCTGATGCGCTGGAGCGCCTCGGCTTGCCGCGCCTCGTTGCAACCGCCGCAATTCTTTTACTCAGCATCCTGTTGCTTGTGCTGATCGGATTGCTCGTCGTTCCCGTACTTGGTGACCAGATTGTGAAATTTGCCGGCGATCTGCCATCCCTCATGCAATCACTGCTGGCCCGTTTCAATGATGTAGCGCCCCAATGGATAAAGGATGCCATTGCAAAATCCGGCACCGATATTCAAGGCTCCATTTCCGATATCGCCGGCAAGGCTGCGGGCTGGACGGCAACGCTTCTCGCCTCCATCTGGTCGGGTGGCATGGCTCTGGTCAATATTCTCTCGCTCCTGGTCGTGACCCCGATTGTAGCGTTCTATCTCCTCGCCGACTGGGATCATCTCGTTGCCAAGGTGGACGGCTGGTTGCCCCGCGATCATGCCGTGGCAATCAGAGCCATCTTCAGTGATATCAATGAGGCACTGGCTGGTTTTATCCGGGGCCAGGGGACCGTATGCCTTCTGCTTGGAGTGTTTTATGCACTGGCCCTTAGCATTGCCGGATTGAAGTTTGGCCTTGTCATCGGCCTTGCTGCAGGTCTCCTGAGTTTTATTCCCTATGTTGGCGCCTTGGTTGGCGGCCTGGTGGCAATTGGCGTGGGGCTAGTGCAGTTCTGGCCGGATTTTACCAGCATCCTCGTCGTCATTGGAATTTTCGCGGCAGGCCAGTTCATTGAAGGCAATTTTCTGTCGCCAAAATTGGTGGGCAGCAGCGTTGGCCTGCATCCCGTGTGGCTGATGTTTGCACTTTTTGCCTTTGGCTATTTATTTGGCTTTGTAGGCTTGCTGCTGGCTGTGCCCATGGCAGCGGCAGCAGGTGTTCTCGTGCGCTTTGCCCTCAATCAATATCTGGCAAGCAAACTCTATCGCGGAATTCCAAGCGAAATGCCAACGCCAATAAAACCCCCGGTGCGCAAACGCTCGAAATGAAGGGCAGGGGTCGACAACTCGCTCTGGATTTGCCACACCGGCAAGCCCTGGGCCGTGATGATTTTTTGGTGACGGGGTCCAATGCCGCTGCCGTTGCCCTAGTTGACCAATGGCCCGATTGGCCGACCCATGCGGCGCTGCTCATCGGACCACCCGGGAGTGGCAAATCCCACCTTGTGGAAGTCTGGCGCCAGCGTTCAAAGGCATCCTTTGTCCAAGCAGTTGATGTCAGAGTTGAGACAGCCCCGGAGCTTTTACTATCTGGCGCCGTTGCCATTGAGGATGCAGCACCTTCTCTCGATGAGCGTGGGATCTTTCACCTCTTTAATCTGGCCAAGCAACAGAACAGCAGCATTTTGCTGACCGCCCAGACTCGGCCCGAACGCTGGAAAATAGTGTTGCCGGATCTACTGTCACGGCTGCGGGCGATCCCGGTTCTGGAAATTCTGCCGCCCGACGATGCCCTGTTGCGCGGGGTGCTGGTAAAGCTTTTCTTTGACCGGCAGATTGCGGCGGCGGAATCAACTATCAGCTTCATGCTGACCCGGATGCCAAGATCCCTAAGTGCGGCCAGATTGCTGGTGACCGAAATTGACCGCCGGGCGCTGGAAGAACGGGCGGAGGTAACCCGCCCCTTCGTGGCAAAGGTTCTGGGCGATTTCTCAGCCCCGGAGCTATTTGGGGATGAGGACTAGCGTTTCATTTACCTCCCGCCAAATCCCCGCTTTCACCGAACTGTCATATGGGCCTATTATCCGTTGAATTTTTGAGGACTTCCGATGAATGAAGTGTTGCCATTTGAACCCGCTACGACGATTGGCCTGGACGATCCCCAGCGCTTTTTCAATCGCGAGTTGTCCTGGCTGGGCTTCAACATGCGGGTTCTGGAAGAGGCCCGCAATCGTAACCACCCCCTGCTTGAGCGTCTCCGCTTTCTCTCCATTTCCGGAAACAATCTCGACGAATTTTTCATGGTGCGCGTGGCCGGTCTTGTGGGTCAGGTGCGTGAGCAGATGGTGGAAATCAGCCCCGACGGCCTGACACCGGAAGGCCAGCTTGAGAAAATTCGGAAATTTGCCCAGGAACTGATGGCCGAACAGGACCGTCGTTGGTTGCAGCTGAAAAGCGAATTGGCTGAAAATGGCATCACCATTGTTAATGAGCACGACCTGACCAGCGACGAGCACCAATGGCTCGACAATCGTTTTCTTGAGCACATCCTTCCCATCGTCACACCCATTGCCATTGATCCCGCCCATCCGTTTCCCTTCATTCTCAACCGTGGATTCATTATCGCGCTGGAACTGAAGCGGAGGCGCGACGGCGGCATCATGAATGCGCTGCTGCCGATTCCTCCGCAGCTTGAGCGCTTCATCCGCTTGCCGGGAGCCAGCCCAAGGTTCATCTCACTTGAAAATATGTTGCGGGTTTTCCTGCCGAAATTATTCCCCGGCTACGATGTTCTGGGGCAGGGCCTGTTTCGCATCATCAGGGACAGCGATATCGAAATTGAGGAAGAGGCCGAAGACCTTGTGCGCGTGTTTGAAAGCGCCCTGAAACGCCGTCGCCGGGGTTCGGTCATTCGCATGGAAGTGGATGCCGATTGCCCGTCGGGCATTCGCGGGTTTATTGCCGACCAATTGGACGTAAGCGAAGATGTGACGGTGACCTGTGAAGGCCTTGTCGGCTATTCCGACACCAAGCAACTCATTCTTGATGAGCGCCCCGATTTGAAATTTCCACCCTATCTGGCGCGCTTTCCCGAACGGGTGCGCGACCATGGTGGCGATTGCTTTGCTGCTATCCGGCAAAAGGACTTCGTGGTTCACCACCCATACGAGTCTTTTGATGTCGTGGTGCAATTCGTGCTGCAGGCAGCAAACGATCCCAATGTTGTGGCCATCAAGCAGACGCTCTACCGCACCTCAAACAACTCGCCCATCGTTGCAGCGCTCGCCAAGGCGGCCGAAGCGGGCAAGTCCGTTATGGCTCTCGTGGAACTCAAGGCCCGCTTCGATGAGGAGGCCAATATTCAGTGGGCCCGCGATTTGGAGCGCGCCGGCGTGCAGGTGGTCTTTGGCTTTATCGAGCTTAAGACCCATGCAAAGGTTTCCATGGTGGTGCGCCGTGAAGGCACCAGCATGCGCAGTTATGTTCACTATGGCACCGGCAACTACCATCCGATTACCGCCAAGATCTATACCGACCTCTCATTCTTCACCTGCGATCCAGCCCTTTGCCGTGACGCGGCGCGGCTGTTTAATTTCATCTCCGGCTATGCCCAGCCGGAAGACCTGGAAAAGCTCTCGCTTTCGCCAATAAATTTGAAGCCGATGCTGCTGCACCATATTGAAAATGAAATCGCCCATGCCAAGGCGGGCAGGCCAGCGCACATCTGGGGAAAATTCAATTCGCTGGTTGACCCTGGCATGATTGACGCGCTTTACAAGGCAAGCCAGGCCGGTGTGCAGATCGATTTTGTGGTGCGTGGTATCTGCTGTTTGCGCCCGGGTGTGCCGGGCCTTTCGGAAAACATCCGGGTGAAAAGCATAATCGGGCGCTTTCTCGAGCATTCGCGCATTATATGCTTCGGCGCGGGCCATGGCCTGCCCCATGCCAAGGCCCTTGTTTATATCGGCTCGGCGGATTTGATGCCGCGCAACCTGCATCGCCGGGTGGAAACACTTATCCCGATCGAGAATGCCACCGTACACGAGCAAATTCAGGATCAGATCATGGTGGTGAATTTCAAGGACAACCAGCAGAGCTGGAACCTTCTGGCTGATGGCTCCGCCCAGCGCGTGGTGCCTGGGCCTAATGAAGAACCGTTCAATGCCCATGATTATTTCATGAACAATCCCTCTCTCTCTGGACGTGGCCGATCGCTTAAAGCTAGTGTGGCGGGCGATAATTTTGCCGCAAAGAGAAAGTCCAGGATTCGGAAGTGAGTTGGCACAAGGGCTTTAGAACCGAACCACCAACCTACCGCCCCGTGGCCGTTGTGGACATCGGGTCAAACTCCGTTCGCCTTGTGGTCTATGATGGCCTGCGCCGCTCGCCCACGCCCGTATTCAATGAAAAGGTTTTGTGTGGTCTTGGCAAGGGTGTGGCGATTACTGGAAAATTGGCCGACAGCGGCATTGCCCGTGCTCTTGCTGCGCTCCGCCGTTTTCGCACGCTGACCAAACAGATCGGCGTGAAACAGGTTTTTGCCGTTGCAACTGCCGCCGCGCGCGAAGCGACAAATGGCCATGCCTTCATCGAAAGTGCGGAGGAGGCCATAGGCGCCGGCATCAACATCCTGACTGGCAAGGAAGAGGCACGCTACGCCGCCCTGGGCGTGATCGCAGGCATTCCGGAAGCCGATGGCGTTGTGGGCGACTTGGGGGGCGGCTCGCTAGAATTGATTGACGTCCAGGACGGGAAACTGCGCGACGGCATTACCCTGCCGATCGGCCCTTTGCGCCTCATCGACATGTCGGGCGGGTCAATTAAGCGGGCCAAGGAAATTGCCGATGAATATCTGGAGAAAGCGACGCTGCTTGCCAACCTGAAAGGCCGCACATTCTATGCCGTGGGCGGCACCTGGCGAAATTTGGCCAGACTCCATATGGCGCAAAACAAATATCCGCTCCATGTGCTGCACCACTATTCAATGACGCGCCAGCAGGCCTCAGCCGTTGCGGACCTCGTTTCCGGCTTGTCTTCCTCATCGCTGCGAGACGTGCGCGAAGTTTCCCGCAGCCGTTCCGACACGTTGCCCTATGGCGCCCTGGTTCTTGATCGCCTACTTGCCAAGGGAAAAGCAGCCGACGTTGTGTCTTCTGTCTATGGCGTGCGCGAAGGCCTTCTCTATTCGAAATTGCCGCGACGCAAGATGCAGGCGGATGCGCTCCTCTCATCCTGTTGGGATTTTGCCCGGCGCTACGCACGCTCGCCGGAACACGAGTTGGAACTCTGCGACTGGACCGATCAACTCTTCGGAGGCTCAGGCTTCAAGGAAACGGAAGTTGAAACGCGGCTGCGCTACGCCGCCTGTTTGCTGGCCGACATTGGCTGGCGGGCCCATCCGGATTACCGGGCCGAACGCTCCCTCGGCATGATTTCACAGGCGGCATTTGTCGGTATTGATCACCCCGGGCGGGTATTCCTGGCGTTGACCATATTCTACCGTTACGAAGGTGAGGAAATGGGCGATGGCCTCGTGCATCTCCTTGACGACAACCAGATGGGCCGCGCCCATCTGTTGAGTTCCATTTTCCGCCTCGCCTATATCCTGTCAGCCGCCATGCCCGGCATGTTGCCGCGCATTGGGCTCAAGATGGCCGACGGAAAAACCTTGCAGCTCATCTTGCCCAAGAAGTTGAAGGATCTGATGGGCGAACGGGTGGAAAAGCGCCTCGCGGGCCTCGCCGCCGAAATGGGTAGGGTGGCAAAAGTCATAGTTGCTTAACCGTTCGCGGATGAAATCACCACGCGCCCGTCCTTGAATCCGATCATCGCCTTGCCGCGCTTGAGCTCCAGTGCCAGATTGCCAAACACTTCGCGCCGCCAGCCATGCATCAGTGGCACATCCGCCTCGTCGCTTTCCGCAACCGCTTCAATGTCGGACGTATTGGCCACTAATTTTGGCGCCAGACCCTCACGCTCGCAAACAACTTTCAAGGCTAGCTTCAAAATTTCGGCCGCAGCCTGCGTCGTTTCCGATGTCTCATCGCGACCCCAATTGGTGTGGGGCAGGGAAAGTGGATCACGTGCCAATCCTTCTTTGACCACCCGGATCAGATTATCGCCGACGCGCGAGTTGGCCATTCCTCTCGGCAGTGCCCGCAATTGCCCAAGCGCTTCTTTTGTCTGCGGCATTTGCGTTGCAATTTCTGCAACCGCGTCATCCTTGATCACACGCGAACGCGGCACATTTTTTTCCTGTGCTTCCAGCTCGCGCCAACCCGCCACGGAAATGAGAACCGCAAGCTGTTTCTTCGACTTGAGTCTGACCTTGATGCGCTTCCACGCGTCCTGGGGCTCAGTGCGATAGGTTTCGATGGCCGTTAGGATATCCATTTCCTGGGCAAGCCAGGGTTCGCGGCCATTGGCATCAAGTTCAAGTTTCAGTCGCTCGTAAACCGTGCGCAGATGCGTGACATCCGACAGGGCGTAGGTGAGCTGCTTCTCGGTAAGCGGCCTTCGCGACCAATCGGTAAAGCGCGAAGACTTATCGATCTGCGCCCGTGCCAGCTTGCGCACGATGGCCTCATAGCTCACCTGGTCGCCGAAGCCGCAGACCATGGCGGCAATTTGCGTGTCAAAAATGGGATGCGGCACGGTGCCGGAGAGATGCACCATGATTTCCACATCTTGGCGCGCCGCATGGAAAACCTTCAGGACTTTCTCATTTTTCATCAGCGTAAAGAAGGGCTTGAGGTCAAGGCCTTCGGCCATGGGATCAATCAGGCCATTAACTTCCGCGCCCGCGATTTGAATGAGACAGAGGTCCGGCCAATAGGTGGTTTCGCGCATGAATTCCGTGTCAACGGTCACGAAAGTCTCATGCGCCAACGCCTTACACAGCGTCGCCAGCGCCTTTGTGTCAGTAATGAGGTCCATGAAGGTTAACTCGCCAGAGTCGAGAGGCAAGGTCAACCTCAAGAAAGGAAATTTGGAAGAAATATATTTTAATTAAGCAATATCAATAAGTTAGAAGATACAATTGAGCTAAATTATGAAAAGACCCGTTTGAAGATCGTATCCACGTGTTTTGTGTGATAGCCGAGATCGAACAGCGCCTTGAGTTCCGCAGGCTTGAGGTGGGCGGAAACTTCCTTGTCCTTCAAGAGCAGATCAAGGAAATTGCCTTCTCCGCGCCACACCGGCATGGCGT
>JAHFPK010000298.1 GCA_023266715.1 Hyphomicrobiales bacterium
AAGCCGATGCTGCCGCCGCAAAGGCCGCAGCCAGCATCTTGCCTTCAAGGCCGATATCGACAATGCCGGATCTTTCGGACCACAGGCCGGCAAGACAGGCGAGAACCAAGGGCACCGAGAGCCTGATGGTGGAAGCGAGAATTTCCGGGAGCAGTGAGAAGTCCATGCTCAATCCTCCGCTTTGACAAAAATGGCAGCAAGGGTCGGCCGGAAGGCATATTCAAGTGCGCCCATGAAGAGGATGACAAGGCCCTGGATAACCACGATCATGTCACGCGAGATCAACGGCCTTGCGAATGACAGTTCTGCGCCGCCCTGATAAAGCAGGCCGAACAACATGGCGGCAAACACAATGCCAACGGGATGGGAGCGCCCCATCAGGGCCACGGCAATGCCGACAAACCCTGCACCGCCCACAAAATCCAGCAACAGGCGATGCTGCACGCCCAAAACCTCGTTTACAGCAACAAGCCCGGACAGAGCACCGGAAATGGCCATGGCGATGATGACGATGCGCTGGGGCTTGATGCCAGCGTATATCGCTGCTTCGGTGTTTGCGCCGACGGCTCGGATTTCGTAGCCAAGCTTGGTGCGCCAGAGCAGATACCACACGATGAAGGCAGCGATGATGGCGAGGAAAACGGTGAGGTTCAGGGGCGTTGACGGCAACCGAGCATCAAAAAACAGGCGCGCGATTTCACGGAAGCTCAAGATATAGGCACCGGTGATCTCGCGGCTTTCCACCGCCATTTTCCCCACCGGCCTGAACCAATAGTTGATCAGGTAAACCATGAGGCTTGCGGCAATGAAGTTGAACATGATGGTGGTGATAACAATGTGGCTGCCGCGCTTGGCCTGCAGATAGCCCGGTATCCAAGCCCAGAAGGCGCCAAACAGCACCGAGGCAAGAATGGCAAGCGGGATAACAATCGGCCAGGGAAGAAATTCAAGACCAAGACCCACGATACCAGCTCCGAGGCCGGCAAAGTAGGCTTGGCCTTCACCGCCGATATTGAAGAGGCCGGCATGAAAGGCAACGGCCACGGCAAGGCCGGTAAAAACAAAGTTTGTCGCGTAGTAGAGCAGATAACCCCAGCCTTTGAGCGAGCCTACCGCACCTTTCAGCATGATCCACATGGCATCGAGCGGATTTTCGCCGATGATGAGAACCACAAGGCCGGCAAAGACGAGAGCAACGAGCAGGTTGAGCAGCGGGATAAGGCCGATATCAACCCAGGCTGGAAGTTCGCCCCGCGGATTGGCCATCAGGCGGCATCCTTCGAAACGCCGGCCATCAACAATCCAAGCTCACGCTCATCGGCGGATGAATCGCGCTCGCCCATGATCTTGCCGGCGAACATCACGAGGATGCGGTCCGACAGGGAGCGAATTTCATCAAGCTCCACCGACACGAGAAGCACCGCCTTGCCCTCGTCGCGCAATTGAATGAGCCTCCTGTGGATGAATTCAATGGCGCCGATATCAACGCCACGCGTGGGTTGGCCCACGATGAGCAAATCCGGGTCACGCTCAATCTCTCGCGCCAAAATGATTTTCTGCTGGTTGCCGCCTGAAAATTTTGCGCATTTAAGATAGGGGTCGGCAGGACGCACATCAAATTCCTGCATCTCGGCTTTGCAGCGATTGACCACCGCCTCCCTGTCAAGCCTGAAACCTTTGCCGAGCGCATCATCGTAGTGCCAACCGAGAATGATGGATTCCGACGCGTCAAAAGATGCAATAAGGCCCCGGTGTTGACGGTCCTCCGGCACATGGGCAAGGCCTTCTTCACGCACGTGGCGCGGATCGCCAAGAATGCCGATATCCTTTCCTTCAAAAATAATCTGGCCCGATGTTGGTTTTGAAATGCCACTGATCAACTCAAGAAGTTCCGATTGGCCATTGCCGGAGACGCCGGCAATGCCAACGATTTCGCCGTTGCGCACAGTAAACGAAACATTGTCAACGCGGGCGGTGCCTTTGCGGTCCTTCCACGTGAGGTTCTTGACGTCGAGCACCACATTGCCGGGCTTGGCCTTGCCCTTTTTCACCCGCAGGAGAACGCGCCTGCCCACCATCAATTCGGCCAATTCTTCAACCCCGGTATTTTTCGTTTCCTTGGTGGCCACCAACTCGCCCCGCCGCATGACCGACACGCGGTCGGTGATGGCCATTATTTCGCGCAGCTTGTGGGTGATGAGGATAACGGTTTTTCCCTGGTCGCGGAGCTGGCCCAGAATGCGGAACAGGTGATCGGCCTCATCGGGAGTGAGCACGCCTGTTGGCTCATCAAGGATCAGCGTTTCGGCACCCTTGAAGAGCGCTTTGAGAATTTCAACGCGCTGCTGCAGCCCCACCGGCAATTCACCCACAATGGCATCGGGGTCAACCTCGAGCTCATAGTCGCGGGCCAGCCGCGTCAGTTCTTCGCGCGCTTTGGCAAGGGCCGGGCCAATCAATCTTCCGCCTTCGGCACCCAGCACAACATTTTCAAGAACAGTGAAGGGATCAACCAGCATGAAGTGCTGGTGCACCATGCCGATGCCATGGCTGATGGCATCCGACGACGATTTTATTTTGACCGCTTGGCCTTTGACTTTGATTTCGCCCTTGTCTGCGGCATAGAAGCCAAAGAGGATCGACATCAATGTTGATTTGCCTGCGCCATTTTCGCCGATAATGCCGTGAATTGAGCCTTGCGCAATCTCCAAGGTCACATCCTTGTTGGCGTGAACAGCACCAAAACGCTTGTCAATTCCAATGAGTTCAATGGCTGAGATCATGATTGTGGAGAATCTTTCACCGCTTCGCCGTCTCCCGTCAAAGATGGGAGAAGGTGGCCGAAGGCCGGATAAGGACCCTCACCCGCCCTATCGGGCACCCTCTCCCATGCTTGCGCACAGGAGAGGGCGATTACGTGTTACTCAACCGGGCACTTGTTGTCTTCCGAGTAGTCGTGCACCTTAATGGCACCGGAAACAATATCAGCTTTTGCCTTTTCGACAGCGGCCGTCATTTCGGGCGTCACAAGAGGTTTGTTGTTGTCGTCCATGGCGTAACCCACGCCATCTTCAGCGAGGCCAAGAGCCTGAATGCCTGGCTTGAAGGCGCCTTCCTTGCCGGATTTCATTGCGTTGTAAACGGCAACATCCACGCGCTTCATCATGGAGGTCAAAACCTTGCCGGGATGCAGGTAGTTCTGGTTGGCATCAACGCCGATCGACAATGCGCCGCCATCGGCTGCAGCCTGCAACACGCCGAGGCCCGTTGCACCGGCAGCTGCGTAAACCACGTCAGCGCCCTGGGCCATCTGGCCCTTGGTGATTTCACCACCTTTTACCGGATCGTTCCAGGCCGCTCCCGTATCACCAGTCATGTTCTGGAATACCGTAGCATCTGGCTTGGCGGCTTTCACACCCTGAACATAGCCGCAGGCAAATTTGTGAATGAGCGGAATATCCATGCCGCCCACGAAGCCGACCTTGCCAGTCTTCGACGCCATGCCCGCCATCATGCCAACGAGATAAGAGCCTTCCTGCTCCTTGAACACGATGGACTGCACGTTCGGCAGATCGACAACCATGTCAACGATGGCAAACTTGAGATCGGGATATTCCTTGGCGACTTTCTCGACGGCAGCGGCTTGCGCAAAGCCTGCGGCGATGATTGGGCTATAGCC
>JAHFPK010000299.1 GCA_023266715.1 Hyphomicrobiales bacterium
GGCATCGGCCGTGATGAAGGGCAGGTTGATTTCCGTTTGCGTTGCAGAAGAAAGTTCGATCTTCGCCTTTTCCGCAGCTTCACGCAGGCGCTGAAGAGCGAGCTTGTCCTTGCGGAGATCAATGGTCTGCTCTTTCTTGAATTCATCGGCGAGATAATCGACAATGCGCATGTCGAAGTCTTCACCGCCGAGGAAAGTGTCGCCGTTGGTGGACTTCACTTCGAAGACGCCGTCACCGATTTCAAGCACGGAGACGTCGAAGGTGCCGCCGCCCAAATCATAGACTGCGATGGTGCCCGACTCTTTCTTGTCGAGGCCGTAAGCCAAGGCAGCAGCGGTTGGTTCGTTGATGATGCGGAGCACTTCAAGGCCTGCGATCTTGCCGGCATCCTTGGTAGCCTGGCGCTGGCTGTCGTTGAAGTAGGCCGGAACTGTAATCACCGCTTGCGTTACGGGCTCGCCCAAATAGCGCTCGGCGGTCTCTTTCATTTTGGTCAGCGTGTAAGCTGAAATCTGCGAAGGGGCATATTTCTGCCCGCGGCTTTCAACCCAGGCATCGCCATTGTCGGCCTTCACGATATTGTAGGGCACGAGCTTTTTGTCTTTTGCCACCATGGGGTCTTCCATGCGGCGGCCGATGAGGCGCTTGATCGCAAAAAATGTATTTTCGGGGTTGGTTACGCCCTGCCGTTTGGCGGGCTGGCCCACCAGCGTTTCGCCTTCCGCGTTGAAGGCCACAATCGAGGGGGTGGTACGGGCCCCTTCGGCATTTTCTATAACCTTCGGGTTCTTGCCTTCCATGACGGCCACGCAAGAATTTGTGGTCCCGAGGTCGATACCAATAACTTTAGCCATGTGTTCTCTCCTTTAGGCAGGCGGCGGCTCGAAGCCCCATCAGGCGCTTCGGCAAAGGGCTGCCCCCTTAACTTTTGAAATATGGTCCATCTTTCCCTGATTCCAAGGGGTAATGGCGTTCGAGGGGCTATATAGTGTGGTGTTTCCCCCGCGGCAAGCGTCTCAATTGAGAGATTATTTATGATGGACGGCCTGAAATATCTCCCCGGTTTTCTAAACCCTAAAGCCCAAGAGGAACTGGTGGCCCGCTTACATGATGTCGTTAGCGCCGCACCCCTGTTTACCCCGGTCATGCCGCGTACCGGCAAGGCTTTCTCGGTACGCATGACGAACATCGGCCCCTTGGGTTGGGTATCCGACCGGACGGGATACCGCTATCAGGCCAACCATCCCGAACTGGGAACTCCCTGGCCAGAATTTCCTGAAAGCATTATGGATCTATGGAACAGGGTTTCAGATTATGCCCATCCGCCGGAAGCCTGCCTTGTGAATTATTATAAGGGCAGTGCCAAAATGGGACTGCACCAGGACCGCGATGAAGAAGATTTCGCTGCACCCGTGGTTTCCATTTCGCTGGGCGATACGGCCATCTTCCGAATAGGCGGTGTGACACGAGGCGGAAAAACCCAATCGCTGAAACTTGAGTCCGGTGACGTGCTGGTCATGGGTGGCGCTTCACGACTCTGCTTTCACGGCATTGACCGCGTACTCAGCGGAACTTCAACACTTCTGAAAGACGGCGGCCGCATCAATCTCACATTGAGAAGGGTCACCAAGCCTTCATTTATCGGAATGACGCAATTGGGGTAACACTTGCCCTGATCTGAAACTGATTCGGAGAGACCACCATGTTGCCAGTCATCATCGGGCTCGTTCTCATTCTGGCAGGAGTTCAAGCCTTCATGCGCCGGCGCCCGCCTGTGCAGGGCGGGCCACAGGGTCGGATGGGGAATATGGCCGCGCTATTCAGCGGGCCCTTGGCTGGCGCTCTCATGGTGGTCGCTGGCCTGGGCTTCCTCTCGTCCACATCCTTTATGCTCATCGACGCAGACAAGGTAGGACAGCTCAAGCGCATTTATCTAGCAGATGATTTGCCTGCCGGCCGGATCATTGCTTTGCCCGGCCAAAAGGGGCCACAAAGCGAAATCCTGGGACCTGGTTTTCATTTCAGGCCACTGCTGAATGTTCTCTATGAAGTGGAACCGATCGATGTGGTGCAAGTGCCGGAAGGCTATTATGGCCAGATCACCGCACTTGATGGTTCACCCATGCCGGAAGGCATGTTCATCGCCCCCGTCATCCCCGACAACAAGCTTGCCATCATGCTTGATGCCCAGACCTTCATCGAGCAGGGCGGTTTCCGCGGGCCCCAGGAAACCGTGCTGAAACCAGGTTCCTACCGCCTCAACCGCTATCTCTATGACGTGCGGGTAGACAAGGAAACCGCTGCCACCATTATTCCAACTGGCCAAGTAGGTGTGGTGAAATCAAATGTTCAGCAGCCTGGCCTCAACTGCAAGGAAGAAATGGTGCGGGTGAGTGCAGCCCAGCACGATGCCGATGCATTGTCGGTGCCGTTGGTTCCCAAAGGCTGTATCGGCCTGTGGAAAGAACCGCTGCTGCCCGGCGCCTATTATCTCAACCGCCATGCCTATGAGGTGACGCTCGTCGATACAAGAGTGCAGACTTGGGAATACAAGGGAGGCTACCGCCGTCGCATCATCGATCTATCCATCGACCAGCAGGGCAATCTCAAACAAAGCGAACGCTCCGTAGATTCGCCGATACCGCAAGCCGCTGTCGACAGTGCGGTCTTCGTCAAAGTCGAAGGCTGGGACATTCCGCAGGAGCTGCGTGTGGTGGCGCAGATTGCGCCCGAGAACGCCCCCATCGTGGCAGGTTCGGTTGGCGGCATTCAGGAGATCGAACACCGCATTCTGACGCCGCTTATCCGCTCCATTGTGCGCAACGTTGCCGGATCAAGCATTCGCATTCCACGAATGGAAGGCGACAAGATTGTTGGCTATGACGTGCGTCCGACAAGGGTTCTTGATCTCATCGAAAACCGCGAGGCAATCGAGGACACGATCGAAGACCAGATCAAATCCGAAGCCCGTAAGGCCGGTGTCGAAATCAAGGAAATCCGTTTGGGCGAGCCGGGAATCCCGCCGGAAGTTCTCATTGCGCGGCTCAGGCAACAACTCGCCGACCAGTTGGCCCAGGCCTATAAACGCGAAACAGAAGCCCAGACGCAGCGCATTGAGACCGAACAGGCGCGCGCCACGGCCAATGAACAGCCACGCCTGGTCGCGGCCCAGATCGCCGTTAAAGTGGCTGAACAGCGCGAGGGCGAACGCGCCGCGCTGGGTCGTGCCGAGCGCAAATATCTGGAAGAGATTGCCCAGGGCCAGTCGGCCCAGGCCAATGTACTGGGTCAGGACCGTGTGGCGATGCTGCAGGCCCTCGACAAGGTTTTGAGCACGCTCGAACGCGAACCGAATCTCGTGACAATCGTGGGCAAGCTGGTGCCGAATACCGTGGTCAACGGTTCAGGTCTCGAAGGTGCCGCGGCAATTCTCGGAAATGCCCTGGGCCCCAAGACGCAGCCTTAACCCTCAGCCTTTGACACACCAACAAGCGAGGGACGCAAGCAGCGCTCGCCCACGGCGTAGCCCGATTGCAGTTCCTGCATCACAATGCCCGGGGGCTTTTCGTTTGTTGGTACTTCGAACATGGCCTGGTGGAAATTGGGGTCGAACTTCTGGCCCACGGCTTCAATTTTCCGAATGCCGTGGCGCTGAAACACATTCAGCAAT
>JAHFPK010000300.1 GCA_023266715.1 Hyphomicrobiales bacterium
TCAAGGCCTTGGACAAGTTGATCAGGGTTTCAAATTCCTGATGGCCACCATCCTTGACAAGATTGCCGCCTACAAGCGCGAGGAAGTAATCAAGGCCAAGCGCGCCCTTCCGCTTGCCCGACTTGAATCTCTCGCCATGCAGGCTCCACCCATGCGCGGCTTTCACAAGGCTCTTCAAGAAAAGAAGGCAGCAGGTCATTGGGCGCTGATCGCCGAAATCAAGAAGGCCAGCCCGTCCAAGGGCCTCATCCGGGAACAGTTCAACCCGCCCGAACTTGCCAAGGCCTACGAGCAAGGCGGAGCTGCATGCCTTTCCGTGCTCACTGATACACCATCATTCCATGGCGCACCGGAATTCCTGACGCAAGCCCGGGCAGCCTGTTCCCTGCCCGCATTGCGCAAGGACTTCATGCTCGATCCCTACCAAGTGTTTGAAGCGAGGGCCTGGGGTGCCGATTGCATTCTGCTGATCATGGCGATGATCGATGACGGTCTCGCCCGTGAGCTTGAAGCTGCAGCGAAGGGATTGAACCTTGATGTTCTCATCGAAGTCCATGATCAGCCGGAGCTTGATCGTGCCTTGAAGCTGTCATCGCCCCTCATTGGCATCAACAATCGCAATCTCCATACCTTTGAGACAACTCTCGAAACAACTATGGTGCTCGCCCCGCGCATTCCAAAAGAGCGTATGATCGTCGGCGAAAGCGGGCTTTTCAAACCTGAGGATTTGGCGAAGCTCTCGAACGTTGGCGTAAATGCCTTCCTTGTTGGCGAAAGCCTCATGCGGCAGGATGATGTGGCCGCCGCAACCCGTGCTATACTGGCAAAACCATGAATAGGCTCACTCACCTCGACGCCACCGGAAACGCTCACATGGTGGACGTGTCTGACAAGCACATCACCTCGCGCTCGGCCACTGCCAAAGCACAAGTCCTGATGTTGCCAGAAACTCTGGCCTTAATTCTGAGCGGTACCGCCAAAAAGGGTGACGCGCTCGCCACCGCCCGCATCGCCGGAATCATGGCTGCCAAGAAAACCCATGAACTCATTCCCCTGTGCCATCCCCTGATGATCAGCAAGGTATCCATTGATTTCGTCGCCGATGAAAAAACCAGCGCCATCGAAGTCACCTCAACGGTCAGAGTCGAAGGCAAAACCGGCGTCGAAATGGAAGCCCTCACCGCTTGCTCCATTGCCGCCTTGACCCTCTATGACATGTGCAAGGCTGTGGATCGCGGCATGAAAATCACCGACCTGCGCCTCACCGCAAAATCCGGCGGCAAATCCGGCACTTTCACAGCGGATTGACCATGACCCTGATGCCAGTCGAAGAGGCTCGCGCCCGCATCCTCGCAAATGTGAAACCTCTGACCCCGGAGCGGGTTCCCCTTGCCAGGGCGCTGGGTCGCGTATTGGCCAAGCCCTTACATGCCAAACGCGATCAGCCCCCCTTCAATGCCTCAGCCATGGATGGCTATGCGGTGCGTTCCGAAGACATGACCACTGAACTCAAAGTCATCGGCATGTCGGCTGCCGGTCACGCATTCAAAGGCAAATTAGGGTCAGGCGAAGCGGTACGCATTTTCACCGGAGCTCCCGTGCCCGCAACCTCTGATGCCATTGTTATTCAGGAGAACACCAAGACCGACGGCAAGATCGTCACTATCCTGCAATCCGCCCGCATAGGTCAAAACATTCGCCCGCGCGGACTGGATTTCAAGAAAAGCGAAACCCTTCTTCCCGCCTCGATCCGCTTGAACGCGAGAGACATTGGCCTCGCTGCCGCGATGAATTGCAGTATCATCAGTGTACGGAAGAGGCCGGTTGTCGCCGTCATTGCCACGGGTGATGAATTGATCCTGCCCGGAGGAACTCCGCGAGCGGATCAAATCGTGTCCTCCAACAGCGATGCCCTCGTCGCATTGGCCAAAAGCCTAGGCGCTGAAGTCATCAACTGCGGCATCGTTCGGGATAACCTCAAAGTTACGGAGCGCGTCATCCTCAAGATGGCAAAAGCCGATGTCATCGTCACCACCGGCGGCGCATCGGTCGGTGAGCATGATTTTATTCAAGAAGCACTTAAAAACACCGGCGTCAAAATAGACTTCTGGAAAATCGCCATGCGCCCCGGCAAGCCCTTCATGTACGGCCGCAAGGGCAAACAACATGTCCTGGGCCTGCCAGGCAACCCCGTTTCCGCCCTGGTCTGCGCCCGGCTATTTCTGAAACCCCTGCTCGATGGCCTGCAGGGGCTGCCCGCTGAGGAGGCTCCGGCCACGGCCCGCCTTGGCGCCTCCATGAACGCCAATGACAGCCGACAAGACTACGTCCGCGCCAAGCTCGAGATTGCCGCCGATGGGTCTCGGATAGCAACAGCCTTCAACAAACAAGACTCCTCAATGCAGCGCACCTTCCGCAACGCCCATTGCCTCATCATCCGGCCTCCCAACGCGCCAGAAGCCGGTGAAGGCAACCTCGTTCCCATACTCAACCTGGACTTTTAACCGCCCAAAAAGGAAACGCTTGCAGAACTAAAGCGGAACCTGTATAAATGTTGCAGGTTTGTTCCGATTCCGGCCGACAACACGAAAGCGATCCGCCATGCTTACGCGCAAACAACTTGAACTGCTGCTTTTCATCAATGAGCGCCTGAAAGAGGAAGGTGTTCCACCTTCTTTCGAGGAAATGAAGGAGGCCTTGAACCTGCAATCAAAGTCCGGCGTGCATCGCCTCATTGTAGCTTTGGAAGAGCGCGGCTTTCTGAAGCGCATGGCCAATCGCGCCCGCGCGCTGGAAGTGATCAAATTGCCGGAGTCCCATTCGCCGAGTCTGGCTTTCAAAAAATCCGGCTTCTCGCCCAATGTCATTCAGGGAAGTCTTGGCAAGGTGAAGCCCATGCCCGCTGCCAATGACGGAATCCCGCGCGCCACCATGGTGCCGTTGATGGGCAAGATCGCGGCGGGTGTTCCCATCGCCGCCATTCAGGATCACACCAACAATATTTCCGTACCGCCCGAAATGCTGGGCGGCGGTGAACATTTCGCCCTTGAAGTCAAAGGTGACTCCATGATCGACGCCGGCATTTTTGATGGCGATACAATACTCATCCGCAAGGGCGACACCGCCAATAATGGCGAAATCATCGTGGCTCTCATCGACGATGAGGAAGCCACATTGAAACGCCTGCGCAAGAAGGGTGAATCCGTGGCCTTGGAGGCGGCAAACCCGGCTTACGAAACCCGCATTTTTGGACCAGACCGGGTGCGCGTGCAGGGCCGCCTCGTAGGCTTGCTGCGAAAATACTGATCGCGGCGTTTCGCCCTTCATTGATCGCCGTCCATCGTCTAAGCTGGGCTTAAAAACTGAACCGTTTCAGAAGGTAATCCCTCGTGAAAATTTATGGCGATACAATTTCTCCCTTCGTTCGCATGTGCCTCGTGACTGCCCATGAATGCGGGCTTGCCGGCAGACTTGAACATATCAAGGAAGCTGTGAAGCCCACCCAGGCAAATCCCAAGCTCACCAGCCTCTCGGCCCTCGGAAAAATTCCCGTTCTCGAAACCGATCATAACCATCCCATTTATGACAGTCGCGTGATCATCGAATATCTCGCTCATGTCGCGGGCAACAAAACGCTGATCCCCGATGATGGCGTT
>JAHFPK010000301.1 GCA_023266715.1 Hyphomicrobiales bacterium
CAATCCGCCATCGAAAACCGCAAACTTGAGCGAGGAAGAGCCGGCATTGAATGTGACGATGGGTTTCATCCTGCCGGTTCTTCTCCGTTGCTCTTGTATCAGGCCGAACCCTTTTGCGGGCGCATGTCTGCCTTGTTGATGTGGGCGACAGGCACCGGCTTCTTCATCGCATCCCGGCGGAAGGGTTCGCCCAATTCCTGGTTGAGAATCACTTCGATGAAGGTTGTGATACCCGCAGCTTGGTCTTCCGCCGCTTTCTTCAAGGCTGCCGTTGTTTCGCTTGGCGTGCGGACCGTCACACCCTTGAACCCGCAGGCTTCCGCAATCTTTGCGTAGCTGAGTTTCGGATCAAGCTCGGTGCCCACGAAGTTGTTGTCATACCAGAGGATGGAGTTGCGCTTTTCCGCGCCCCACTGGTAGTTGCGGAAAATCACCATGGTGATGGCCGGCCACTGCTCGCGGCAGATGGATGTCATTTCATTCATCGAAATGCCGAAGGCGCCGTCGCCCGCAAAGCCGAACACCGGCACGTCGGGCTTGCCGATTTTCGCCCCGATGATGGACGGGAAGCCATAACCGCAGGGGCCAAACAGGCCAGGCGCCAGATATTTCCGTCCCTCTTCAAAGGTCGGATAGGCATTGCCGATGGCGCAATTGTTGCCGATGTCCGAAGAGATCGTGGCATTTGCCGGCAAACCCGCCTGAATGGCGCGCCAGGCCTGGCGGGGCGACATGCGCTCCTTGTCGCGAACTCGCGCATCGGCATTCCACGTCGTGCCGGGATCATCATCCTCATGATCCATGGAAGAGAGCTTTTGCAGCCATGCCGACTTGGTTTGGTGAATGGTGGCCTTGCGCTCGGCGCGCCCGGCATCGCCTGCCTTTGGAGAAAGGCCCGCCAAAATCTGCTGGGCAACCTGTTTGGCATCACCGCAAATGCCCACCGTGACCTTCTTGGTCAGGCCAATCCGGTCCGGGTTGATGTCCACCTGGATGATCTTGGCGTTCTTTGGCCAGTAATCGATGCCATAGCCCGGCAGGGTCGAAAACGGATTGAGACGCGTGCCGAGAGCCAGCACAACATCGGCCTTGGCAATCAATTCCATCGCCGCCTTTGAGCCATTATAGCCGAGCGGCCCAACCGACAGGTAATGGCTGCCCGGAAACGCATCATTGTGCTGGTAGCCGCAACACACCGCAGCGTCCAGCCGCTCGGCCAGCTTAATTGAATCCTTGATCGCACCACCGGTCACCACGCCTGCGCCATTCACGATGACCGGGAACTTGGCTTCCGAGAGAAGGGCGGCAGCTTGCGCAATCGCCTCCTTGCCGCCGGAGGCGCGCTCGAACCGCACGATCTGCGGCATCTCGATATCGACAACATGGGTCCAGTAATCGCGGGGCACATTGATCTGCGCCGGGGCGCATCCGCGCCATGCCTTTTCGATCACGCGGTTCAGGACTTCGGCAACCCGCGAGGGATCGCGCACTTCCTCCTGATAGCAAACCATATCCCGGAACAGCGCCATCTGCGGCACTTCCTGGAAGCCGCCTTGGCCCATCGTCCTGTTGGCCGCCTGCGGAGTGACGAGTAACATAGGGGTGTGGTTCCAATAGGCTGTCTTTACGGCGGTCACAAAGCCAGTCACGCCCGGGCCGTTTTGCGCAATCGCCATGCCCATTTTACCGGTGACGCGGGAATAGCCATCGCAGATCAGCCCGGCATTGGTTTCGTGGGCACAGTCCCAGAAGGTAATGCCCGCCTTCGGAAACAAATCGGATACCGGCATCATGGCCGACCCGATAATGCCAAAGGCATGTTCGATCCCATGCATCTGCAAGACTTTTACAAATGCTTCCTCAGTGGTCATTTTCATTGCGGAATTCCTTTCAGAGCAGGGCGCTCTTCTAGCAGGAATCTGGCACCATGACAGGTCCAGAAAGCGGCGGTTTCAGGTCCAGAGTGAGCGCAAGCCGAAAAAAGCCGTGTCTTTCACCCGTCGCGCCACGCCCTGAAAGGCGGAATTCCGCGGGTCCGTGCAATAGGTCATGCTCCACACGGCGCGGCGCTCACCTTCGCTGATGGGAGTCACCTTGTGCCTGACCTCAGCACCTTCAAAGAGAACGAGCCGGTTGGGCGGTGTTGCCACTTCCACATCTCGCCCAACTTGCTTTGCCAGCAACCGGGCTGCCGAAAGGCCGCCGTCGCGTCCCCGGTTCACAATCGGAATCAGCACCGTGAAATGGCGGCCCCTATAGAAGTTATGGTCGTAGTGCCAGTTGATGTGATCGCCAGGTTTTTCGTAGAAGAGCACTGAGCATGAACTTTCGTCATGCAATGGCGTGGGCTCTACCTGCACACCGACGATTCGCGAAACAAGTCGGCGCATGGTGACAGAGTGATAATGGCTCACAAGAGTAGGGGCTTTTTCACGGAGCATGGAATAGGCCACCGTGCCGCCCTTCTTGTGGGTTGGCAAATAGCTGCGTTCGGTTTCGATGAGCGTTGCCACTTCTTCAACCACTTGCGTGAAGAGATCTGCCGCCAGCACATTATCCTGTATGGCAAGTTTCCCTTCGAAGGAGGGAGTTTCAAACGCGTCGCTTGTCGTGACAAACATATGTCAGCGGATAGATCAGAACTTTAAACGTTCGATGACGGTATTGCTGGGCGCCTCAGTAAACCTTCACGGCCTTCCGGCTCATCGAAAAGCCATGGCTTCCCCGTGTGCAGCCGATGCCGGTCGTCGCAGAGATGCAGCTGAAAGGACCCTCGGACCACACTTCGCCATACTCGAATATGTTCTCAGCACTGCAGCATGAAGCATCGCCGACATTGGTGATGCGTTCGGCCTTGCCGGTAGAGCCGAGCATTACTCGTACATACGAAGGCTCAACCCGGTCGCAGGTGAGTTCTGCCTCACCGTCTGAAGTTTTGTAGACATCCGTGCCACCCGCGGGCACGTAGATGCAGTCCACATTGTTGGAAGGCATGGTGAATTCAGTAAAGCCCTGATCATTGGGCTCAAATTCAACGGCCAGGGCGGGTGTGGACAAGGCAAAAGCGGCAAGTACGACAAAGCGGATCATGGTACTCTCCATTGTAAGCGATGAACTTGCCATCCCGTCTAGCATCCTGGAGATGAACAGCGCTTGAACGCTATTTCAGTTCAATTTCAATGAAGGTATAATCCGTGTCATTGGCGTTGATCACGTCATGCTCAACGCCTTCGTTGCGGAAGTAGGGCATACCCTTTTTCATCTCGGCAAAGCTGGTGCCATCCTTGCTTTCAAGCTTCACCCTCCCATCCATCAGTGGCACTATCACATAATCATGGCCATGCCTGTGCCAGCCCGTATTGGCCCCCGGCGCAAAGCGGTATTCCGTGACAATCACCTTGTCGTTGTCGATATGGACGATGGCTTTTGCAGTTCCAGTCATGGGGTCTCCTGAAATTCTCGCCCCATGTAGACGGGGAACTAGCAATTCCTGCAAGTATGTAATATTATAACAAATATGACTTTCCTTGACCCCCACCATGACCACGCCCACTGCACCGCCGATTTGATCGCCAGGGCCGAGCGCACTTGTGAGCGGCGCGGCAGCAAATTGACCGGCCAGCGCCGTGAAATTCT
>JAHFPK010000302.1 GCA_023266715.1 Hyphomicrobiales bacterium
TCCTGAACCGTAAGGTGATGAATGGCCAGATTGCGGCGCGAGGCAATGAGCATCACCCGCTGAAACACGGTTTCATCGTCCAGCGCTACCGGGTTCACGGTAACCGTCACATCCGCACTCGGAAACTTCTGAATGATCTTCTCGGTCAGCGTGTCCTTCAGCTTGACGATGTCGTCAACCGGCATGGTGCGCGGCACTTCCACCACCACACTGGTAAATAGGGTGGGGCCCGCCGGGCGGAGGCGCAGGGAATGAAGGAAGAGTACACCACTTGTGTGTTCGACGAGCGCGCGGAGCTCGGCCGTAGCACCCGCCGGCGCCGTATCAAGCAAGGTGGCCAGTGTGCGTTTTCCCAGACGCCAGCCGGCCAAAGCCACAAAGAAGGAAACTATGAGCGCGGCGAATGCATCCGCCAGGGGAAAACCAAGCCAGACCGCAAAAAGTCCGAGGAGCACCACAAAGGAACTCCACATATCAGAACTGAAGTGCAACGCGTCGGCCTCAAGGGCCTCGCTTGATGTTTTAAGCGCAACTTTGTTCAAGGCTCGCGCCCGGCTGAAATCAACGAGTATTGAACCGCAAATAATGATAACCGCCCACCAGGTGACGTTTACATGCTGTTGCCCGGTCATAAGCCGCCTGATCGCTTCAAATATAATCCAGCCCGTAGTGAGAAACAGCAATCCGGTTTCAATGAGGGCGGCAACACTTTCTGCTTTGGCGTGGCCATAGTGATGTTCCTCGTCGGGCGGCTGGTCGCTCCAGCGTACCGCAAACCAGGTTACGATGGTGGCGCCCAGGTCGATCAGGCTATGGATGGCTTCTGACAAAATGCCAAGAGAGCCGGTGGCGAGGCCAGCGGCGAATTTGGTGATTGTCAGCCCGAGACTGGCAAAGACGGATAGTGAAACAACCTGTTGTTTTTCAGACGACCACATGGGGCCTGCATAACCCACTTCGCGAGGCTTTTCTCCCACAAAATTAGTCATACGACCAACGCATAGCAGCGCCCCTGTTTGACCGTCTTGAGGAGTATTTGTGTCCGGTGTTCTCTGCTATCCCAGAGTTCAATCATGTCCGCCGAGTCTATTTCACCAAACTTTGTATCAGGTCGCAAGGCCGGTGCGCTCACCTTTGGTGCGATATTTGCTCTTGAATCGTTGATCAGATCACTGAATTCAACAGTGATTTCCCTGCAGGCCTATGACCTGCTTGGCAGCAGTCAAAAGGTAAGCGAACTCTCGACTCTTGTGGCTCTCGTTGTGTTGCTCACCACCCTGATGCTTCCCTACATTCTTGGCCGTTTGCGTCGTCGCTGGGCCTACACGCTTGGCGTTGTCGGCCTCATGACGGCAAGCTTGTTCCTGGCAAGTTTTACCGTTGCCGGACAAATCGGCGGAATGTTTTTCCGCAATTGCGGAGCGGCGGTCCTGAATATCACATTGTCTCTTTATATTCTCGATCATATCAAGAAAAGCGATCTGGCACATTCCGAGCCGTTGCGTTTGAGCCTCTCGACTTTCTCATGGATGATTGGTCCGGCAAGTGGCGTGTGGCTCTATACGCAATTTGGAGCCTGGGGTCCGCAGCTTGCCAGCATTGCGGTAGCCGCAATTTTGCTCGTCCTGTTCTGGATATTGCGTCTGTCAGATCGCGTGATCATGCCCTCCGGCACCCTGCAACCCTTCAATCCCCTGGCCAATGTGGCACGTTTTGTGCGCCAGCCACGTTTGCGCCTAGCCTGGATGGTGGCATTTGGCAGATCCTGTTTCTGGGCAACTTTTTTTATCTATGGACCTTTGTTGATGGTCGAAGGCGGAGTCGGCAAACAAATCGGCGGGCTGATGATTTCGGCAAGCCAGGGCCTGTTGCTTTGTGCTTACATCTTCGGGCGATTGGCCTACCGCTTTGGCGTTCGACTGGTTATCAGCCTGTGTTTCCAGATGATGGCGGTATCGTCAATCGCGGCAGGGATCGCGGGGAAAGAACGGCCCTACATCGCGATGTTGTTTTTGCTCTTTGGCGCATTCGCCGCGTCGGGGCTTGATGGCGTTGGCGGCATTCCCTTTTTGCGCGCCGTGCGTGCCCACGAGCGTCAACACATGGCAGCCGTCTATCGCACCTATATCGATTTCTCGGATCTCATTCCGGCAATGATTTTTGCGGTTGCACTATCCTATTTTGAAATTGGGATTGTGTTTATTACTCTTGGTGTCAGTCTCGTCGTTTTGGGTTCAATAGCCTACCGGTATCTTCCTGAATCCATGTAGCAGGAAAGAAGCAATCAAATGTCCAAACTACATCTCATTATTGCGAACAAGAATTACTCGTCCTGGTCCTTAAGGCCCTGGATGGCCATGACCATGGCAGGGCTCGCCTTTGATGAATCAATGATACTGCTTGATACGCCAGTCATGAAAAAACAAATCGCTGAGCATTCCAAGGCGGGGCGGTTGCCCATACTGCATCATGGCAAAATCACGGTGTGGGAAACGCTTGCCATTCTTGAATATCTCTCCGAAACCTTTCCCGAAAAAAATCTCTGGCCCAAGACAAAGACAGCAAGAGCCGTGGCGCGGGCAATTTCAAACGAAATGCATGCAGGCTTTACGGGACTTCGCAATTCATGTCCTATGAACCTACATCGGCCCCCAAAACCTGTTGTGCTGAATGACGCAACTAAGGCCGACATAGCCCGCATTGAAGAAATATGGCGGGATTGCCGCAAGACCTATGGCAAGGGTGGAAAATTCCTCTTTGGCAAGTTCTGCAATGCGGACGCCATGTTTGCGCCGGTTGTGACTCGCTTTGAGACCTATGCCATACCGGTAGCCAAGGATACGAGAGCCTATATGGATGCGGTAATGACAACGAAGGCATTCCAATCATGGAGAGTCGCAGCACTCAAAGAAACTTGGATCGTTCCGCACGATGAAGTGGATTAGCCATTAGGCGAGGCTTATTTTTTGCTGCGTGGAACGGACCACTTTTCCCGCGAGTTCGAGTTCAAGCAGAATACCAAGAACCATGGCCGCTGGAAGTCTGCTTTCCCTGATAGTATCATCGATATCTATGGGCGTGGGGGACAGTAGGGAAAGCACCAGCTTGCGGTCAGAAGGACGTGCTTCGCCAGTCTCCTCAATAGGCAAATCAGGCTCAGAGAACGACTTTGGAGTTGCTGTGTATTCCGTCCTCAAGCTTTCGATCACCTCAGCACTGCGCGTCAGAAGCGTTGCCCCTTCTTTGATAAGCTTGTTGGTGCCTTCTGCGCGGGGATCAAGTGGCGAACCTGGCACCGCAAAGACATCGCGTCCCTGTTCTCCAGCAAGCCGCGCTGTAATAAGCGAACCCGAACGCAAAGCTGCTTCTACCACAATGATGGCCCGTGACATGCCCGAGATAATGCGGTTGCGCCGTGGAAAATGCTCTGCCCGCGGCACAGTACCCGGCAGCATTTCAGTCAACAGCAAGCCATTCTCACCGATACGTTTTTGCAAGTCGGCATTCTCCGGCGGGTAAACATTATTAATGCCGCCAGCGATGACTGCGGCGGTTCGCCCATTGGGTGCTGCTTCATGGGCCGCCGTATCAATGCCGCG
>JAHFPK010000303.1 GCA_023266715.1 Hyphomicrobiales bacterium
AAGAGCGCCAATACGAGTGCCTGCGCCACAACGAACAACGGCCCCGACTGGGTCGGCGCGAGAGGCTGCAGGAAAGCAATTTTTTGAAAGGCCTGCACCACGAAAACGAACACATTGAGATAGAGCGAGATAACGGCCGCCGCCACATAGATCCAGCGCCATGCGCCCCGAAGCTGGAAAACATAATAACCCAGAATGGCGCCTACAAGCAGCACCAGCGAAATGATGCCGATGGCGCGTGGCGGATCGAAGCCAAACGGCGGCAGGGGAAATCCCGTGAGGCTCGTCAGCACCGTAAAGGCCAGGAATACTGCGGTCCAGCCTGCGAGCTTTCTGCTATCCAGCATGCCCCACACCACGACCAACCCGGATATGATGCCAATGATGCTGATGATTACATGCAACTTCGTAAATGCTTCAAACGAAAGACCCAGAACCATACTGCCCCCACTTCATTGTCCGACTCGTGATGCAATACCACCCTATGCGAGAAATAATCTGCGCTCAACGGCGAAGTCTGCGGACCTCAGCGAGTAATGATTCTTTTTCTTCTGCTGAAACCTCCTGCCAGCCCCGCCCATCAAGCCCAGCGGCCATCGACCACAGAAGATTGACCGAAGCGCCACGGCTGCGAACCGCCTTCACCCGCACATAGGCTTTCACCGCTCCGATGGCGCGCAACTCACCAACGGTGTGAATGCCAACCTCCGCCAGCATCATTGTCGATTTTGGCCCGAGGTTACGAAGCATTGTAACTGGAAGATCATTTTGCGGCAGCTTCGAGGACATCATCAAACGTCTTCAAACCCGTACGCGGTGCTGAAACCAGAACCGCCATGTTCCCCGGCCGGTGCTCATTCTTCCACATCTTCATGTGCGCCTTCGGAATATCATGCCAGCCATAGATTTCAGACATGCAGGGATCGATGCGTTGCGCCTGCACCAGGCGGTTGGCATTGGAGGCCTGCATGAGATTGGCAAAATGCGAACCCTGCACCCGCTTCTGGTGCATCCATAAATAGCGTGCATCCATGGTAAGATTATAACCCGTGGTGCCCGCGCAGATCACCACCATGCCGCCACGCTTCACCATCAGCACCGAAACTGGAAAGGTGGATTCGCCCGGATGTTCAAAGACGATATCCGGGTTGTTGCCCTTGCCGGTGAAATTCCAGATCGCCTTGCCGAATTCCCGCGCTGCCTTGAGCCAGTCATTATAGGCAGGCGTGCCGACCTTTGGCATTTCGCCCCAGCATTGAAAATTCTTGCGGTTGATCACGCCGCGCGCCCCGAGCTGCATCACGAAGTCACGTTTGTCATCATCCGAGATCACGCCGATGGCGTTGCCGCCCGCCGTGGCAATGAGCTGGATAGCCATGGACCCCAGGCCCCCCGAAGCCCCCCACACCAGAACATTCTGCCCGGGCTTCAGCGTGTGCGGCCTGTGGCCGAACAGCATGCGATAGGCGGTGGCGAGCGTCAGCGTGTAACAGGCCGATGCCTCCCAGGTGAGATGTTGCGGGCGCGGCAAAAGCTGGCGCGCCTGCACCCTGGCAAATTGCGCAAACGAACCATCAGGCGTCTCATAACCCCAGATGCGCTGGGAACTTGAGAACATCGGATCGCCGCCATTGCATTCCTCATCGTCGCCATCGTCCTGATTGCAGTGAACGACAACCTCATCACCCACCTTCCAGCGCTTTACCTTTTCGCCCACCGCGTAGACGATTCCCGAAGCATCGGAACCCGCCACATGAAAGGGATTTTTGTGGCCATCGATGGGGGAGATTGGAGTTCCAAGGGCGGCCCAAACCCCATTGTAATTAACCCCTGCCGCCATCACCAGAATGAGCACCTCGTCCTGGCCAATTTTCCAGCTTGGCACGACTTCAATTTGCATGGCACTTTCAGGAGCTCCATGGCGTTCCCGGCGAATGCACCAGGCATACATATTCTGCGGCACATGCCCCAGGGGCGGAATTTCCCCTATTTCATAGAGGTCCTTGAGCGGGAGAGAAACGTTAGCCGTCATGCTGCAGCTCCTAAAATTTAGGCAGCACCTTAACCAATTCCTGTTGCAGTGCAACATTTGTCCGCGACTGGGAAGCGCCCGAAAGCGAAGCGAAGCAATTCAGTCAGGTTCCGCTTAATGCCGTTCGTGTTGGTAAGGATTGGTTTACCCTGCCTTCGTCCGTCAATAGGAAAGCCCTACAAACCGAGTCATAATCACCAGACCCTTAAAAAATTGGGGAGAAAACAAGATGCTTAGTAATCTGCTCTATTCAACCCTTTCCAATGCGATAGATCACCTCATTCGCCTTGATATGTCGAGCGAAGCCTTGCTGATGTCGGTGCTTTTCAGCGCCGCCGGAGCGATTGTTTTGAGTAGATTTACCGGCACGATTGGCAACCTGACGATTCCATTGAATTTTTCGGCCCTTTTTATTGGCACCGGTATTACCAACATTTTGCTGGCCGGCATCGATATTCCGGCTATTCATTATCAACAGGAAATCATGCTCTATACCCTGTTGGGTCTCATCACTGGTTCCTTTGCCATGCTCTGGTGCGTACGGCCTGAACGTAGCTGAACTTTCATTCGGCAGGGTTGCGCCGTTAAAACAACCGTGCTTCCATATTGCATTGCAAACTGGAAGCACGAATGCCTTCGCCACCACAATCAGACAAGCCCTGGCTGTTTCGCACCTATGCCGGCCATTCCACGGCGGCTGAAAGCAATAAACTCTTCCGTACCAATCTTGAAAAAGGCCAGACCGGCCTCTCCGTAGCCTTCGATCTGCCCACCCAGACGGGCTATGACCCCGATCATCCGCTCGCCCGTGGCGAAGTCGGAAAAGTAGGTGTTCCCGTTTCCCATATCGGAGACATGCGGGACCTTTTCGAAGCCATTCCGCTGGCCACCATGAATACCTCCATGACCATCAATGCGACAGCCGCCTGGTTGCTGGCGCTTTATGTGGCGGTGGCCGATGAACAAGGCGTGCCTCGCACGGAACTTTCCGGCACAACGCAAAATGACATCATCAAGGAATATCTCTCGCGCGGCACCCATGTGTTCCCGCCCAAACCTTCCCTGAAACTCACCACCGATACGATTTCATTTTCGGCAAGCGAACTGCCGAAGTGGAATCCCATGAACGTCTGCTCCTATCACCTGCAGGAAGCAGGTGCCACGCCCGTGCAGGAATTGGCTTACGCATTGGCTACCGCCATTGCTGTACTCGATGCCGCAAAGCGCGAAGTAAGCGCTGCGGCTTTTCCGGAAGTCGTTGGGCGCATCTCTTTCTTTGTAAATGCGGGTATCCGCTTCATCACCGAAATGTGCAAGATGCGGGCCTTCACTGAACTCTGGGATGAAATCTGCCGCGAACGCTACGGCATTACGGATGAGAAATTTCGCCGCTTCCGCTATGGCGTGCAGGTGAATTCCCTCGGCCTCACCGAACAACAACCCGAGAATAATGTTTACCGCATTCTCCTTGAAATGCTGGCCGTGGTCCTGTCCAAAAATGCCCGCGCTCGCGCCGTGCAACTGCCGGCCTGGAATGAAGCGCTTGGCCTGCCCC
>JAHFPK010000304.1 GCA_023266715.1 Hyphomicrobiales bacterium
TTCATGATCAATGGTGGGCTCTTCGCCATAGTGCGGTGGGTGCACATTCGAAACCGCGCCGGTCATCAGGATGCCGTCAAAGGGACCAAGCAGGTCGTCGAGATCAACTGCATCGATCATGGCGGGAATCATCAGTGGCATACATCTGGCTACTTCGGCAACGGCGCGCACATATTTGTCGCCCAGCGAGTGAAACAGGAAGCCGTGATTTTCATAGGTATCAGCGGGGAGGCCCACGAGGGGAAAGGCGATTGTCATGTCATCCGGGTCCTTGGAACGCGAGTTTCCAGAATACGCCAAGTGCGGCGCAGAGGGCTAGCGTTTTTGGAATGCCCAGATGCAACTTGAGCACGGCTAGGGCCGCAATGATGCTGATGGCCAGGGCGGCCAGGTCGAGTGTCTGCCACTCGGGCTGCCATGGTTTGAAGATGCCTTCCAGCCGATTAACCTTGGTAAAGAGCACGTGGAGGCCAAACCAGATTGAAAGGTTAAAAATTACACCCACCACCGCAGCCGTGATTGCGGCCAGGGCGCCGGACAGGCGGGGTATTCTGCCGATATGTTCGATGTAGGGAGCGCCTGCAAAAATCCAGAGGAAGCAGGGGGCAAAGGTCATCCAAAGGGTAACAATTGCACCGGCAAGGCCGCCCCAAATACTGCCCATTTCGCGCGATGCCGCGAGGTAGCCCACAAACTGGGTGACAAGAATGAGCGGTCCCGGCGTTGTTTCGGCCAAGGCCAGCCCATCAATCATTTCGGGTGCGCTTAGCCAGTGGTGTTGTTCCACGGCAGCCTGTGCCATGTAGCTGAGAACCGCATAGGCCCCGCCGAAGGTTACCACGGCAAGCTGAGAGAAGAAGATTCCGATTTTGGTGAGTACATGCTGAGGGCCGAGAAGGAGTGCAATCAGAGCCAGTGGAACAAGCCAGATAGCTGCCCAGGTTCCTATCGTAGAGAATAATGCGCTGAATGCAGGACGCGTTGTTGAGGGCGATAGGCGTACCGTGTTGTTTTGGAAAAAACCGACAAGACCAGCGGCTATGATGATGAGGGGGAAGGGAACGTCAAAACAATAGAGGGCGAGAAATGCAGTTCCGGCGATGAGCCAATCGACATTGCCTTTGAGTGCGCGGCGCGCCACGCGCAAGAGTGCTTCAATGACAATCGCCAGAACGGCTGCCTTCACACCGAAGAAAATGGCTTCAATCCACGGCAGGTTGCCGAAGGCGGCGTAGAGCATGGAAAGAGCGAGGACGACGAAAGCTCCCGGCAGCACAAACAGCAGTCCCGCCATCAGGCCGCCCTTCACGCCATGCAGACGCCAGCCTGCATAGGTGGCAAGTTGCATGGCTTCTGGCCCCGGCAACAGCATGCAGAAATTGAGCGCCGAGAGATATTGCTGTTCGCTGAGCCATTCGTGCTCTTCCACGATTTCGCGGTGCATGAGGGCAATCTGGCCCGCCGGGCCACCAAAGGAGAGGCAGCCGATGCGGGCCCAGACTTTGGTGGCTTCGGCGAAAGTGGGTGAAGCCCTCATGGCTTCGCCTTGTTGGTGGGCCAATTGTGGGTTTCGTCCGTTGCATCCCGGCACCAGCGATAGAAGGCATCATAGAGCATCATGCCAGCATCGAGTTGTTCGAGATCATTGGCATACATGCGTGACAGGCCAAGAGATGCGGCGAGAAGGCCTGCGGCTTCGGGCACGAGATCAAGCCGTGCCGTATCGGCGGCGCGAACAATTGTCGCCAAACGCAGGAGCGCTTCCGTGCCGAGGCCGAATTCCTCCACCATCACATCGAAGGTGCAGAGTTCACCCCTGTGGCTCCAATGGGTGTTCTCAATGTCGAAGGCCGTGGCGTTGAAACGATCTGCCACGGCTGCCACTTCCTGCGGCGCCACGAAAAGAAATACAGCCGAGGGGTCAACAAAGCGACGGATCAGCCAGGGACAGGCGATGCGGTCAATCTTTGGCCGAGCGCGCGTGACCCAAACGGTGCGGCCCTCGGCATCGCGCTCAGGGATTTTTGCAACGGGGACGAGGGGCAGTTTTGCTGTCTCCCATTCCACGAAGCCACCTTCCAGTGCTATGGCATCAGCGCCGAGCTGGCGCAGCCATGCGGCGGTTCCCTCACTGAGTTTTGCGCCATGATGACAAACGGCAATGACGGATTTTCCGGCAAGGGCCTTGCCCCATTCGGCAACAGTCTGGTGGCTTCTTTTCAAGGCGCCGGGGATGAGGCGTGGATCGGCTTCGAAATCTTCTTGCGTGCGAACGTCAATGATGACCGGTGCCGAAGCGGTACCAATGAGACGTGCGAGTTTGTCAGATTTGATCGAATTTGGTGCGGACATGTTTGCGCCCTCTTGAATGTTAATGGGACGCGATTCTTGGGCATGTCGCCTTGAGGGGAGATCGCTTTCCCCTAGGGAGATCAATAGCGGAAATTGCGCTCAAGTCAAATCTGACGTGCGATATGGCCGATGACATTTGCGGCAAGCCGCGCGGCGGTAAAGGCCGAGGTGCCGTCGCGATCCTTTTGGGGAACAAATTCGACCATGGCAAAACCAGCAATGCGGGCCCTTGCGGCAACACCTGCGATGAGGTCGATGACCTGTACAAAGTTCAAGCCCCCGGGCGAGGGATAGGCAACAGCTGGCATCTGGGAACTGTCCAGCCCGTCGCAATCCAAAGTGATCAGGCAATCGGAGTCCTGCGGAATGGTTTCAAGGACAGCTTTTAACCCGTCATGATGAATTTGCCTGGAGGTGAAAATATGGGCACCCCATTGTTTGGCGTCTCGCACTTCGGCTTCCCTTGCGCTGCCGAGGCCGCGGGCGCCTGCCTGCACAATGCGCCAGACATGGGGCTGTTCGGAGGCCCTGCGCATGGTGCTGGAAAAGCCAAGCCGCTCGCCATAACGTTCTTCGCGCCAATCGATATGGGCGTCAATTTGCAAGATCGTGAGCGGAGAACTGCCGGAAAAACCCGCGATGAAGGGAATTGGCGTTGAATCATCGCCGCCAAACATCAGCGGCACCGCGCGGGCTTCCAGGATTTTGCGGGTTTGCTCCTCTATGAGCTTGCGATTGCCTTTTCCATCATCCGGCTTGGTGGCGAGATTGCCAAGATCTGCAATACGGCAAGGCCCATCGCCGAGCAGCGGACCGCCCCAATCAAAATCCCAATGGTTCAGCCATTCCGAGTCGGCTTTCAAGGCCAAGCGAAAGGCATCCGGGGCTGTCGCGTGAACACGGTTGTCGATCTCGGGATAGGGCGTGCCGTGGGGGGCGCCAAAAATTGCCGCATTGAACCCTGTTGGCGTTCGCGAACGGGTTGTCCCCATGAAAGCATTGTTGCGGGTAGTCGTTGCCATGGCTGCAAGATGGCGCGAATTTCCTTACGCCGCAACACCTGGCTGGGGTTTTGATGGCTTGCTGGGCCAAGAGACACGCGAGGCCGGCAGTTCAAAGCGCGCCGTGGTGCCAGCACCGAATTGGCTCTCCAAAGTCACATCGCCGCCGTGGAGGCGGGCAATTTTTCGTGCGATGGAAAGGCCAAGGCCAATACCGGAAAAACGCCGCGAG
>JAHFPK010000305.1 GCA_023266715.1 Hyphomicrobiales bacterium
GAAATGATGCAGATTTTGGAGCAAAAGGAAAAGCTGGCAGAAGAAGAGCAAAGAAAAGATGGACTGGTTAAAAACGCCGACCAGGTATTCCGCGACAAGGCCGATTTCGTCGCCGGAAACCCCAATGGCAATGTGACAATGGTTGAATTTTTTGACTACAACTGCCCCTGGTGCAAACGGGCCTTTCCGGAAGTTATGGCCCTCTTGGATGAGGATAAGGAATTGAAATTCGTGTTGAAGGAATTTCCAATACTTGGCCCCGATTCAGAGTATGCCGCCAAAGCCGCCATTGCCGCCGGCAAGCAAGGAAGATATTTGGAGATGCACACGGCTCTATACCAGCATGAAGGGAAAGTTACGAACGAAGTTGTCGATGAAATTGCGGCGGGTCTTGGCCTGAACATGGATCAGCTTAAGAAGGATATGGATGACCCTGAGACAGCAAAGATAATAGCTCGTAATCGTGAACTGGCACAGTCACTCGCCATCAATGGTACACCGGCTTTTATCATTGATGACAAGCTGTCTCCCGGCTACCTGCCCAAAGCCGAACTCGCCAAACTCATAAACGAAGTCCGTGCCAAAGGCGGTTGTGCACTCTGCTGAACTCAACTGCTTTCGGGCATTACTAACAACCTCCTTTGCAGAATGACTCCCCGCAAATAGTTGCATGAGGTGCTAGGAAGGATGGACCTTAAGTAATGGGCACGATGATGATTGTTGCCATAGCGTGGCCAGGCATCACTCGTGGCTTTGGGTAACTGTGCGCAGTAAGGGGCATTGGCAGTATTGCTCAAGCTGTTCCGGGTAGCCCTAATTCCCATAAACCACGTAGGCTGATTACAACTCCCAAAGTCATGACAATTGCGCCTGAGACATACGGAACACGGGCAGCCCACACATCGAAACTGGTCCAAGTCTTGGCGGCCCGTCGGGTCCCCCAAGCGGCCGCGATGCCAATTGCCACCAATGTAATTGCCAGTCCCACGCTAAATGCCGCAACCATGACAATACCAAGTGTGAGGGCTTTGAGTTGAAGGCATGCCAGCAATACGGCTATGGCGGCAGGACAAGGCAATAGGCCTCCGGTAAATCCAAACCACGCAATTTCCCAGCCCGTCACATTGCGGCGATTGGCAAAACGCGATTCAATGTCATGCACATGGGCGGCTGCATGTCCTTCATCACTGTGGCCGTGATGGCTATGGCTGCGGTCATGGTCGTGGCTGTGATGGTCGGATTCTTGCCGGTGTACACTTTGGCGTATTGAGAAAAGTAAACGGGCGGCCAGCAGGACGATTAGCAAACCTGAGATCAGCACAAGCCAAGGTTCAGCCCGGTCAAGAATAAGCTTGTCCCCCAGATAGAGTCCAAGCAAGGCAAGGCCCCACACAATGACAGTGTGGCCTATAGCAGCCGATACACCCAGGAGCATTGCTTGCGAGGCGGTGCCACGGATAGCCACGATAAATGCTGCCATGAGAGACTTCGAGTGGCCTGGCTCCAGAGCGTGAAGCGCGCCAAGCACTACGGCCAAGGGGAGATAGAGCCACGGGTTAGCAGCTCCGGCCTGGATGATTGCGGTGATATCCGGCATCGAATCTCACAGATACTTGGCGAGTTGCTTGAGTTCGCCGACGGCAGATTTCACATCTCCGGCTTGTGCCTCAAGGCAATGCTCTATGTGGTCCTGAATCAGTTCCTTCTTTGCTTTGGCAATCGCAGATTCAACCGCGTGAAGCTGCTGGGCTAAATCAAGGCAAGGTTTTCCGGCCGCAATCATGGCTATCACCGTATGAAGATGGCCGTCTGCTCGCCTTAGCCGTCGTAGAATTTCAGGGTGGGTTTTGTGCATCGTCATATCCTATCGTAGAGGATAGGATATTTAAAGAAAAAAACGTCCTGGGAATACCGCCTCATCGGCGTGGCATTTGCTTGGTGTTCCAGTCGCAATTTTCCCGCATATGACAGTTCGGCAGAATCGTCATCCTGAATTAACCGGCTCAAGGGCCGTAGAGAAAACCTGACTGAAATCTATAATTATCTTCAAGAAAATTGCGTATTTGATCCCATTGATTTGTATGTTGGCCAATACATCTAGTCTGGTGGATAGACGTTTCCTCCACCCCAAAGAGCCTGCCGGAGGCAACGAACGGTTCTGGCGCGTGATCAGGTTAAGCGGGTACCGGTTAACCGTCCGATCACGCGCCAGCATTGAATCGACGATCACATTTTTCACCTTAAGTCTACCTGACCTAATGTGATCGTGATCTAGCCGCGCCAGACAGCCCCGGTTCTGGAATTCACATAGACGATGACGCGGTGGTCGCCACGCCGGGCCTTGAACGTATAGACACGGCCCTGGCATTCAATCGTGGCGACATTCCGGAAACCATGATTGCGAACCCGCCACTTGGCTTCGCCACATGACAGGCGCCCAGGACCAAACATGAACATTGGGCGATACCAGCCATAGCCCTCCCGGAAGCGATAATCGGGTCCAACCTGATAATCATAGTGGGGCGTGCCCAGGTAAATCACGACCTTGGCATCGGCCTCGGTTGGAAGCGCAAAGGCCATGGAGGCTGCGAGGGCGGTCGCAAGGAAAAAACATTTCATAACAGAACTCCTTTGCTTGTTAGGCAGCTCCCTCTCAAGGTGACGCTAAAACGCTGTAACGTTTGAAAAGTTCCTTCAACTCCTGATTTGCTGCAATGCGAAAAAGAGCTGTGGGGAGGCCAATCGGGAACTTTTTCCGGGCTGGTGGATTCTGTAAATGCCGCAAATCAACCGGCGGCATTGTTTGTTGGATATGAATGGGTAACTTGATCGGCAACCGGGGCCCCGCTGTCGGAAGATGGCGGGGCTTTTTTATTGGTATTCAATGGAACCAATTCAGCGCCAAATCGTTTCATGCGATGGCCGTCAGGGTTCCCCGGAATTCGCTGGCCCAAACAGGTAAGTTTAGCTGCATTGAAAGAGACGCAGATGAGTATGATTGATCCAAAAGGCGCTGGACCAGACCGAGGTGTAAGGGCCGTAGTCGTTACGCCGGACCGGAAGTTCAGGCGCGGCGGGGACAGGATTCTGGTGAACAGAATGCTCCTCGACGCATTTGCCGACATTGAGGACGGCGTTGAGTTCTGGGAAACCATTGCGGGACATCGCAAACCGAAACACGGCGTTTCCCGCGAATACCTCAATCGCATCGGTTGAGGAGCCCACGATGACCGGCAAACGCAAAGGCGACACCGAAACCCGCGAGCCGCACTCCGGCCGCGCGCCACTTGCAAGTGACATTGAAAAGGCCCGGAAGCAGAAAATCCTCGACGAGCTGAACGAGCGCGAAGTGTCGGAGGCAACCGGGGGAAACCCGGAATCCCCGGATAATACCGGCGGCGAACGCAAGGTGGTTCATCGGGAATCTGAAATTGACGATGGGCGGGAAGACGATGAGACCAACCCCGTAGCTATAGACGAAGAAATGCGCAATCAGGATTCGTGAATCCCGAGAAGTAGGGCGGCTCATCCCGCCGACCTGATTTGATGAATGGAACAAACGGTCAGCTCACGCAT
>JAHFPK010000306.1 GCA_023266715.1 Hyphomicrobiales bacterium
GGTGATAGGCAATGGAGGCCCCGACGACCCCTCCGCCGATAATAGCGACATCACAACGGGCGGGCAGGGACTTAGACATGGGGGAGACTCCGGAAGGGGTTGGTGAATTTATCTAACATGCCGTTCACTGAAGCGGAAAGCGCCAGCCTGTCTCACGTCGCTGTGCCAATTTTTCACCTACCTACCCAAAGATCGCAAAAAGACGTATGTTTCCACCACCGGGGACCTCGACAAAGGAGGACGCCATGACCGCTTACAATGTTGTGCGTTTCAAAGTGAAAGCTGGCCAGGAGCAAAAATTCATCGACATGCACAAGAACCTGCCGGACCTGCCGGGGATGGTGGACGGGGCATTGATCAAGACCGGTGACCGCACTTTTTGCCTCGTCGGCAAGTGGAAAGATTTTGAGAGCATTGTCGAGGCCCGGCCCGGCATGATTGGCATTCTTGACGGGTTTCGCAGCATGCTGGAAGATTTGGGTGGAGGCCTGGGCCTGACGGACCCGGTTTCTGGCAGTGCCGTTGTTAAATTCCCTACCCATAAACACTGATTGATAACGTTAGGCCGCCATTTTCCTTTGCGGGTGCTCTTTGTTTCGACTAATATATCGTTCGAAATAAAGAACAGGTCGTTTTATGCATAAAGGCAATATTTCTCCCACGGAAGCCTACCAGCGTTTGCAGGGCAATGCGTCCGCTGTGCTGGTCGATGTGCGCACCCAGCCCGAATGGACTTTTGTGGGTGTTCCCGCTGTCGAAAGACTGGTTCGTCTGGCTTGGCAGGTGTTTCCAGCCATGCAGGTGAATGCTAAATTTGTCGAAGAAATCGAGCAGATGGGGCTGCCTAGGGATGTGGAAATTCTCTGTATCTGCCGCTCGGGCGCACGCTCGTCTTCGGCCGCCACGGCCCTCACCGATGCTGGCTACTCCAATTGCTGGAATGTGGCCCAAGGTTTTGAGGGCGACAAGGATGCTAATGGCCATCGCGGCATGATGAATGGATGGAAAGCCGCCGGGCTTCCCTGGGTACAAAGCTAATGGCTAAATATACGAAGAAACAGAACCCCGCAGGCTGGGGCGACGCAACCAAGCTTGTGCGTGGCGGGCTTGACCGTTCGAACCATGGCGAAACCTCGGAAGCCATTTATCTCACCTCAGGCTATGTCTACGACGATCCGGAAACCGCCGAGCGCCGCTTTGCCGGCGAAGAAGAAGGCTATGTCTATGGCCGCTATGGTAACCCAACGGTCACCATGCTGGAAGAGCGTATGCGCCTGCTGGAAGGTGCCGAAGCCTGTTACGCGGTGGCGTCCGGCATGTCGGCAGCTTTTGGCGCGTTAGCCTGTCAGCTAAAGGTTGGCGACCATGTCGTCGCCTCGCGCTCACTTTTTGGCTCCAACTACCAGATCATCACAACCATCCTACCCAAGTTCGGCGTGACCTATGACCTTGTTGATGGCACTGACGCCAAGGCCTGGAAACAGGCGATGAAGCCCCAAACCAAATGCGTGTTCTTCGAAACACCCTCCAATCCCTTGCTTGAAGTTCTGGATATTCAAATGATCTGCGACATCGCCCATAAGGCGGGCGCCGTGGTGATCATTGACAACGTCTTCGCAACACCCATCCTGCAGAAACCCATGCAGCTTGGCGCCGACATCGTCTTCTATTCGAATACCAAGCATAGTGATGGTCAGGGCAGGGTGTTCGGCGGCACTATTCTATCCAGCAAGAAATTCAAGGAAGACTTGTTGAAGCCTTTCCTGCGCCACACCGGACCGACGATCTCGCCGTTCAATGCCTGGGTGTTGCTCAAGGGCCTTGAGACTTTGAAATTGCGTGTTGAAGCCCAGAGCCATGCCGCTGCAACCGTTGCCGAAGCGCTTGCGTCAGCAGTGGGCGTTGAGCGGGTTTATTACCCCCACCACGATACTCATGCGCAAGTTAAACTGGCGCGCAGCCAGATGAAAATGGGCGGCACCATGGTGTCGTTTGACGTTTCGGGCGGCAAGGCCAAAGCCTTTGACCTGCTGCGCAAACTTGGAATCATCGATATTTCCAACAATCTCGGTGATGCCAAATCACTGATCACCCATCCAGCTACCACAACCCACCGCAACATCGGCCCGGAAGCTCGCGCCATGATGGGGATATCTGACGGCAACTTGCGCCTTTCAGTAGGCCTGGAAGATGTGGATGATCTTGTGAACGATCTCAAGCAAGCCCTGAAAGCTTAAAGCTCACATCGTCACGAAGCGGTAAATTCCAATGCTGATCGCCAGCAGTCCCACAGCCACGGTAAGTGCTCGTCTCGGGGCGACTTTGGAAAGATAGCCGCCAATTGCAGCGGCAGGAAGCCCGCCAAGCACCAGGCCTGCAATCGGCCAGGCTACATCGCGCCATTCAGATCCACCCTGCCAATGTCCTATAGCAAATGCAGCAACAAAGGTGGAGAACACGGCGATGCTCACAATGAATTCAGAAAAATTGCTCGAGCCTATGGCATAACGCGATTCTGTTCCCGCACCGAGCAGGCTGGTTGTGACAATGGGACCCCAACTTCCGCCAATACCTTCAATGAGGCCGCCGGCAAATCCTATCAGCCGGGTGAAGCCCTTAGGAAACAGCCGCGGTGTCACATCAAGCAAACCACGATAGATAACCAATGCGCCAATCAGCAACAGATAGACATTGATCATGATCGTCAGTGTTTTGCCCTTCAGGCTGGTGAGCACGGTGGCACCGATCATTCCGCCCAGCGCCCCGAAAATACACAAAAGGAGGATGATGTTCCAATCAAGATTCTTGTGCCAATAGTGGGAAAGTGCTGCAGTTCCAGTCGTTGGCAATTTCGCGGCATTTACACTTGCCGAGGCCAGGGCAGGGGGCACACCTTGCGCCAGTAGCACCGACGATGAGATGACCCCAAATCCCATGCCCAACGCGCCATCGACTAGCTGCGCAAGAAAACCCACAAGGGCAAAAGCCCAAAATTCATGCATCCGGTGATTCCCCCAAGCCTAACTGTGATCAAGCGTTCACAGCCTGGCGCTGAACTGTGCGGATAATTTGACCATTCGCCGTAAAATGTATACCGCATTCTGTTTTGTCTGTGCCAGCCCACCGTCCGGCGCGCGGATCATCATCTGTACCGCCCAGCGACGTGCAGGGTTCGCAGCCAATCGAACGATAGCCCATGAGCCGCAAGGGATGCGAGGGCAAATGATGGCTTGTCATGTAGGATTGGATATCGAGTGCGGAAAATCCGGCAAGAGGTTCAACCTTCAACCGGTCATCGGCAATGCTGACAAAGTCCAGGTCAGCCCGGGCCGCACCATGAAAACGCTTACGGCCCGAAATCACAACATCAAAATCCGTGAGAGCTTTTTCGAGCGGGACAGTCTTGCGAATGTAGCAGCAGGCATCTGTGCTGCGCCTATGCAACAGGCCATCCGCATCTTGAGTTTCCAGATCAAAAGAATCAGGCTTCACCGAGCGCACATTGGTAAGCCCCAATTCCGCAATGAGCTTGTCGCGGTAATCCAGGGTTTCCTGGAACAGCTTGCCCGTATC
>JAHFPK010000307.1 GCA_023266715.1 Hyphomicrobiales bacterium
CGCCGAGCTTGTGCCGGACCGCATTGATGCCGAACGCATCTTTGCGGTCATCAGCCATGAACACCGCCGCACCACCAGGGCCATTCTCGAGCTCACTGGCGAAAAGGTTCTTTGCGAACGTTTTCAGGGTCTTTGGCGGCGTTTTGAACGGGTGCGCCCGATGGTTGACCGGGCCAATCTCTGGCAGGTGAAACTGCTCCGTGAGGTCCGTGAGGCCAGGGGTGATGACAAGCTCAACTTACCACTACTGATGACCATGAACTGTGTGGCCGCAGGCCTCGGCTGGACCGGCTAATACCCCTTGTGGCACCTCCCCCGTTTCGGTGTATGCTCGCTTTTCCTCGCCAAAACAGGGAGTTCACCATGGCGCATTCCAGACGTATGTTTCTAGCCCTCGCCGTAGCGCTGGCCTTTTCCAGTTCCGCTCTTGCTGCCGACAAGATTGGCAATTGCGAATTGTCGGGTACCAAAGGCTCGATCCCCATTGCTGCCCCTGCCAAAGCTGGCCAGCTCACGGTTCAGGTAAATCTGCCAGCGCCGATCTGGTGGAATGGCGATACGCCGGAAGCCATCAAGGATGGCATGGAGTATTGCATGGCCGCCGAAATCGCCTGGCGCGCAGGTTATGATAAGCTGGAAGTGGTGAATGTGGGTTGGGATCCTTTGGTTGCAGGACAAACCAGTGGTTATGACTTGACGCTCTCACAAGTCTCAATCACCGACGAACGCAAGAAGGTGGTCGATTTCTCCATTCCCTATTTCAATTCTGACATTGGTGTGCTTACCCGCGCCGATGCTCCCGTTGATGCAACAACTGTAAAGACAGCAAAGATTGGCCTGCAGCAGGCAACCACCGGGGCTTCCTTTGCAACCGAGAAGCTGGGCCTCACCAACGTACAAATCTATCCCGATCAGGGTGACATGTTTACGGCCCTTCGCGCCGGCCAGATTGATGCGGTGTTGACTGATACTTCCATTGCGCTTGCTGAAGAAAAGAACACGGAAGGAAAATCCGTCGTGGTCGGCCAGTATAAGACTGGAGAAACCTATGGCGCGATCTACGAAAAAGGCTCAGCCAACGAGGGTACCATCGACAAGATCATTCAATCAATGATTGACGACGGAACAATAAAAAAGCTAGGCGGCAAATACCTGGCCGCAGCCTGGGGCAAGGATCCCGCGACCATTCCTTATTTTGAGTAATTGTTGAGAGCAAACCCCCGTTGAACCAGCGGGGGTTCCTTTTGCGCTTAGGCAAAATCTTGAACGATTCCCAATCTCCGAAGACAATTCCAAATGATGCAACGCGTGTCAGCGTCAGTGCCATCTGGTTTGCGGGTCTTTGTGTCGTATCCGCCTTTGGGGCCACGGCCCTCGTGCGTGGCGCCTTGCGAAATCTGGATTTTTATGGGCGATGGGCAGAGCTCCTTTTTGCCTGCGTTATTCTCCTGGCATCACTCACGTTTATTCCCGCCGTGCGTTCTATACAAAAAGCTGCGAAAGCCCGGATGTCTCTGGACAAGGGCGATCTCGTCACAATGCGCATTGCCACCTCGGAAGCGCGCGATTTCGCCTGGCTCACCTTTGGTTGGGGCAGCTTCGGCCTGGTGGCACTGGCGTTCATCTGTTTTGTCCTCACCAATGATGCAGCCGTAGGCAAAACATTTTTTCTCCTGCCTTTGATGCGCGAGAAGTGGTGGCTGGTGACGCGGTCATTCCTGCTCAACAACCTGTTCATTTTTGTGGTTGCGGAAGTTCTGGTGCTGGTGTGGGGATTGATTGTGGCTTTGGCTCGCATGTTGCCGGGTCCGGCGGGCAAACCTATTCGCGCCCTGGCTATCATCTATTGCGACGTTTTCCGCGGCCTTCCCGCCGTTGTGACCTTGTATCTCATTGGCTTTGGCCTCCCGATCTCCGGCCTTCCCGAGCTCGTCGTGCCGAAAATTGTGGGCCTGTTCACCGACCTCTCCGTGCTTTCCCCGGCGGAATTGAAAGCGGCAACGCGTATTCCGGTGATCTGGTGGTGTGTGTTGGCACTTACCCTGACCTATGGCGCCTACGTAGCCGAAGTCTATCGCTCCGGCATCGAAAGCATCCACTGGAGCCAGGTTTCGGCGGCGCGCTCCCTCGGCCTCTCCTATATGCAAACCATGCGTTATGTCGTCGTTCCGCAAGCGGTGCGCCGCATCATGGCGCCATTGCTCAATGATTTCATCGGTCTTCAGAAAGATACGGCTCTTGTGCAGGTCGTGGGCGTGATCGACGCCTTCAATCAGTCGCGCATCATTGCCTCAAACGCATTCAATCTTTCGGCGGTTACGATTGTGGCCATCCTCTTTGTGCTGATTACCATTCCGCAGGCCCGCTTTGTCGACAAACTTATCGAGCGCGACAATGCCCGAACTAGGGCAGGAACCTGACATGGCATTTCTTGAGATGAAGAATGTCGAAAAGGAATTTGGTCCGGTGCATGTGCTGCGCGGCATCAATTTGGAGGTGAATGAGCACCAGGTCGTCTGTCTCATAGGCCCGTCAGGTTGTGGAAAGTCCACCCTTCTGCGCTGCATCAATGGACTTGAGAAAATTCAGGGAGGTGAAATCCGGCTTGAGAATGACCGGGTTTCAGGCCCCGGCGTGGATGTGAATAAATTGCGCCAACAGGTTGGTATCGTGTTTCAAGCCTTCAACCTGTTTCCGCACATGAGCGTTCTTGAAAATGTGACGCTGGCCCCCACCAAGGTTCTAAAAATGGAGCAGGGTGCCGCCAATGAGCGTGCAATGGTCCTGTTGAAACGCATTGGCCTCGAAGCCAAGGCGAACGAGTTTCCTGATCGCCTGTCCGGCGGTCAGCAGCAACGTGTTGCCATCGTCCGGGCGCTGGCGATGGAACCCAAGCTCATGCTGCTGGACGAGGTTACGTCCGCCCTTGATCCTGAACTGGTGTCCGAGGTCTTGAACATCGTCCGCGATCTCGCCAAACAGGGCATGACCATGCTGCTGGCAACCCATGAAATGGGCTTTGCCCGCGAAGTGGCCTCCAAGGTGTGTTTTCTCTTTGAGGGTGTAGTGCACGAGGAAGGCCCGCCCGAGCAACTTTTTGGCAAACCCAAAGAGGAGCGCACGCGGGCTTTTCTGAAGCGGATCATTGATGCCGGCAGGCTTTAGTTTGTATTTGACAGGGAACAAAACTTGCCGATTGGCGTTCAGACTTGTGGCAGGAATACGCAATTATCCCATAGTTCTGCCTTATACGGCCCCTAGACACCCTAGCGGAATCACCAATTCGGCGTGCAACCAGTCACGTCATATCTCTCGGAGGCGATACATGAAGTTTCTACCCCTCACGGCCAGTCTTTTGGCTTTGGCCCTTTTTTCAGCCCCAGCCTTTGCCCAGGAGGAAGCCCCGGCACAGGAACAACCGGCGGTCGAACAGCCCGCTGACCCCGCCGCTGAGGCAGCAGCCCCACAAATTCCCGAAGAGGTTTTGGCGCTCTTAAATGATCAGAGGCCCTTGAGTGAACTTACCGCTGATGAGCTGGTGACACGCGCCA
>JAHFPK010000308.1 GCA_023266715.1 Hyphomicrobiales bacterium
GAGCAGCGCCTTGGCCGCAACAAGGAAGCCCGGAGTGCAGATGCCGCATTGAAGGGCGGCAAAGGAGATGAAGTTTTTCTGCAGGGGGTGCAGCTGGTCGCCTTTCGCCATGCCTTCGATAGTTTCGACTTTGGCGCCCTGGATTTCGGCACCGAGCACGAGGCAGGAGCAGACAAGGCGGCCATTGACGGTGACACTGCAAGCGCCGCAGTCACCGGTACCGCACCCTTCTTTTGCGCCGGTGAGCCCCAGGCGATTTCGCAGCACGTCAAGGAGCGGTTCATCGGCAGTACAGACAAATTCAACGGGATCCCCGTTGATGGTGGTGGAGACGTGAACGGCCGACATTATTTTCCTCCTGCGCGTTTATACGCGATCTGTGCGGCGCGGCGCGCGAGGACACCTGCGACCTTGGTTCTGAATTCTATGGTTCCGCGCTTGTCATCAATGGGCTTGCAGGCGGCGGAGCAGGCGGCGGCGAGTTTTTCGAGTGCCGCATCATCAAGCTTCGAGCCGATGAGGGCTTTGGCGGCGGCGGGCACCAGAAGCACGGTTGCTGCAACGGCGCCAAGGGCCACGCGGGCATTCTTGATCACGCCCTTGCCGTCGAGCTCCAGATTTATGCCGGCGCTCACCACCGCAATATCCATTTCGGTGCGTGGAATGAAGCGCAAATAGGCATCGCCGGAATTCGACGGACGCTTCGGCAGGAGAATCGACTCAATGATCTCGCCCTTCTTCAGCGAAGTGCGGCCTGGAGATACGGGTACCTGCTCGATTGGAATGGTGCGTTTTCCCTTTGGGCCTGAGATGACAACCTTGGCATTGGCTGCAATGAGGGCCGGCACGCTATCGGCTGCCGGTGAAGCGTTGCAGAGATTGCCCACCATGGTGCAGCGGCCCTGCACCTGCTTTGAACCAATGAGATTTGCAGCTTCGACAACGCCGGGCCAGGCTTTTACAAGCGCTGCATTTTCAGCAAGGGCCACACCTGGAACTGCGGCGCCAATGGTGAATCCGCTGGCTGACTTTTTGATGTCATAGACGCCCTTGATGCGTTTGATATCGACGACGAGATCAGGCTCCAGAAAGCCGCCTTTCATTTTTACGAGAAGATCAGTTCCTCCCGCCAGCACAAAGGCCAGGCCTTTTTCCTTGGCCATAAGCGTGACAGCAGATTTCATAGTTTCCGGTGCTTCGTATCGCATTCTTCACCTTTTTTGAGTTCCCACGGCAGTTTGGTCTATTCCACGGGTTTTGGTCAACCGGGATATTTGTTTCTGCCGATAATTCATGGCTGCCCTGCGGCGCTTGTTCAATGGGCCACGACATTTTCAATGGGCCACGACATTTACGCTGACGCCTGCCGCCTGCAACGCGGCGGATAGTTTATCATCAGGAATGCCATCGGTGATAAGGCGATTGATGTCCTTAAAGTCGCATACCTTGATAAGAGCGGTTTTTCCGAACTTGGAGCTGTCTGAAATCATGATGCGGTTTTCGCCGCGCGACAGCACCATGCGGGCAAACTCCGCTTCGGCAAGATAGCTGTCGGAGGGGCCGAAGTCTGCATCAAGGGCACCAATCGATATGACGGCATGGCGGACATGGAAACTTGCGGCAAAGGCAATGGCCGATGGGCCGAAGGCTGCGCCATTGGAGCCATTCAACTCACCGCCCGCCATGTAAACCTTGTTGCCATTCACGGTGGCCAGGGTGCGGGCGATATCCGATGAGTTAGTGACAACGGTAAGATTGCGTTTTTTCAGGAGCTCGCGGGCGAAAATGCTGGTGGTGGTGCCGGTATCCAGCATCAGGCTATCACCATCCTCAATCATCCGTGCGGCGCGGCGGGCGATGGCGCGCTTGGCGGCGAAATGTTCGCGCAAACGACGCTCAAACGGAGCTTCGCCCAATTCATGGGGCAGCGCGATGGAACCATGGCGCTTCAGGACTTCTCGGGTTTCAATCAGGGGCTTGATGTCACGGCGGATTGTTTCAAAGGAGACGTTCAGGGAATCGGCCAGGGTGGCGATGGAACAGGTGCCGTGCTCCTGCACGAGGCTTAAAATTTGGCTCTGTCGCTTGCTGAGTCCCTTGGGCATACGAGTTTTGTAGCTAATTATGTGGCCTTTGGCAATATTGAGGTTAGTTCGGTCATAAAACCACAAAATAAATGCATAATTGCCACAGAATCCAACAATCCTATTGACCCCCTTGGGCTAAAAGGCTTCATTTCGAAAAGGAGGGCCGCCGACATGTCAGCTGAGGCCAGAGTTCGGGAACTGCCATTCTGGAAGGGGCCGATTGATCTCGTGCCGCTCAAGGGTGGGGTGAGCAACGCCAGTTTTACGGTTCAGGACAGTACGGGGAAATATGTGGCCCGGGTTGGCGCGGATTACCCCTTTCACCACGTGTTCCGCGAGGCGGAAGTTATCACAAGCCAGGCGGCTTTTGAGGCAGGACTGTCGCCGGAGGTTGTCTATACAGCACCCGGCATCATGGTGGTGCGCTTTATTGAGGCGCGCACCTATACGGAAGCTGATGTGCGGGCGCATCCCGACGAATGCCTGGACATGGTGATCCGTTGCCACCTCGAAATGGGAAAGCGCATTTCGGGCCAGGCCAATATTTTCTGGGTGTTTCATGTGCTGCGCGACTATGCGCACACTATCAAGGCCGCCAAGCATCGCCACGTTCCTGATATTCCGCGCTGGATGGCGGAGGTTGAGCGTTTGGAAAAAGCGCAGGTGCCGCTTCCAATCATTTTTGGCCACCATGATTTGCTGCCGACAAACTTCATGGATGACGGCACGCGGCTTTGGCTCATCGATTGGGAATATGGCGGGTTCGGCACGGCGATGTTTGATCTCGCCAATATTGCCTCCAACAACCAGCTTACCGAGAAGGCCGAGTGTGAAATGCTGGAAGATTATTTTGAACGCCCGCCTGACGAAGCCTTGCTGCGTTCTTTCTATGCCATGAAAACGGCGAGTGCTTTGCGCGAAGCCGTGTGGGGGATGGTTTCAGAAATTCATCTCGCGGCACCCGGTGTTGATTACGTTGCTTACGCCCGCGAATATCTCACGCGCTATGAACGCATGCTTGCCGATTACAATTCAAAGTTTGGACTGACATGACCCAGAATTTTCCAACCCAGACGGATGTCGTGGTGGTCGGCGGTGGCATTGTCGGCTGTTCCACCGCGTATCATCTGGCGCGGGATCACAAGCTGAATGTGGTTCTCCTTGAGCAAAACAAACTCACCTCCGGCTCCACCTGGCATGCGGCAGGGCTTGTAGGGCAATTGCGTTCATCTGCTTCCATCACACAGGTCCTGAAGTATTCGGTTGACCTCTACAAGAAGCTTGATGCGGAAACGGGCCTGGCCACGGGCTGGAAAATGACGGGCTGTTTGCGGCTTGCCAACAATGAAAACCGCTGGATTGAATACAAGCGGCTGGCCACGACAGCGCAGAGCTTCGGCATGGACATGCATCTGCTATCGCCCGCCGAAGTGAAAAAGATGTGGCCTCTGATGAAT
>JAHFPK010000309.1 GCA_023266715.1 Hyphomicrobiales bacterium
AACAGGCCATGGCGCCGGGATGCGGGCTGAGGATAATGGCATTCCTCGTCATCAGCGCAAGAAGCGTTTTGAAGTAAACCGTGGCCACCGGATTGGTGACGGGGATGATGGCGAAGATTACGCCCGCCGGGCGCGGCAATTCGACGATTTTCCTGGCCTCATCGATACGAGGCGACATGAAGTTTTCGCTGGCATATGTATCAACGAGGCCCCTTGAACAGGCTTCATTCTTCAGGCGTTTGTGTTCAACCACACCCATGCCGGTCTCGCGCACCGCCCATTCGGCATAGTGCTGTGCCTTGGCGTGCGCCGCAGCAGCAACCGCGTTGACAATGCGCTGGGTTGCCGAGCGATCAACCTTTTGAAACCGCGTAGCGCCCCAGCGGGCCCGGTCCAACATCATGCGGGCCTGTTCGAGGGCCGCATCGGGAACTTTCAACAGAGCTTCACTCATGACATGCTCCTCAATTTACTTTGTCAGCACTGCGCAACAATTCGCGGGCCCGCGGCATGGCCGCATCAAACCGGTCGAGAATTTCCTGGCACATGCCGGCACTCAGCAGAACGCCGGGCTTCCATTGCAACACCCGCTTGTCGAGGGAAGAAAAAATCGCCCACACGCCATGCTCATAAAGGGCCCGTGAAACCGAAACAGCGCCTTCCGGGCGATTGAATTCAAGACCAAGGATCACGCCCTTCTGGCGCACGCCGGTGAAGATATCGCCATGACGCTCCATCATCTCTTTCATGCCAGACCGGAAGAAATCGGTCACCGTATGCACATTGGCAATGGTCTCTTTCCGCAGCAGCATTTCGATAACCTTATGGGCCACGATGCAGCCGAGCTCCGCGCCGCCCGAGGTGCTGATGTGGGCGGCACCGTCTTCATTCAGCCATTCGCCCGTGCGTTCATTCACCAGACAGGCGCTGATGGGATAGAGCCCGCCGGAAAGTCCCTTGGCCGTCACCATGATGTCGGGTTGAACCCCATAGGCCTGCCAGCCCCACATGGCACCAGTGCGCATCAGGCCTGTCTGCACTTCGTCGGCGATATACATGGCGCCATATTTTTCGCACAGGACCTTGCAGGCATTAAGATAGCCGTCCTTCGGCATGGGAAATCCGTAAGTGGCGGGAATGGTTTCCATGATTAGCGCCGCACAATCATTTCCCTTGAGCGCATTTTCCATGGCGGCAATGTCGTTGAAGGGAACTTGAATAAAAGTTTCCGGCTGGTCGCTGAGGAAAATCTTGGTGAAGCGATCATCGCCCGTTGCAACGGACAGGCCCGAATGCCCGTGATAGCCCTTGATGATGGAGACGATTTTGCGCCGCTTGGTGGCATAACGTGCACTCTTGATGGCGATATCAACCGCCTCGGCCCCGCCGGGCGCAAACACCGCATATTTCATTCCCGGTGAAACCTTGATCAACGACTCCGCCAAAGCGGCGCGCGCCACGGAAGGGAACCAGTGGTTGCCAATGTCGAAGTAGTCGAGCGCGCCTTTCAGGGTTTCAACCAATTCGGGATGGCGATGGCCGAGATTATAGGTGCCGCCGTTGAGATGCAGGTCGATGAGCCTGCGCCCACTCATGTCATAGAGGCAGTAGCCCTCGCGCCGGTCAATGACCAGATCGATGCCCGCCTTCTGCCAGAACTTGGTTTTGTCGGGGTTCCAATAGGTGATGGCTTTGTCAAAGAGCGCCTGTTTGGATTCAAACCGGAAATGACCGTAATCAAACATTTATGGTTCCTTCGGGCATTTATTGACCGACATTAAACATATTTTGATGCAAGCACATCAGATTTGTGTTGTCAAGTGGTCATTTTGTGGCTAGACTGATCAAGAATTGTAGGAAGTCGCAAACCTGTCATAGAAGAGTGATGTCCAAACCCGATTCCCGATTGAGCAAGAATGACCGTCAGGCCCGGATTGTGGCTGAGTTGCGCTCAACGCCCGCCTTGCGCGTGAATGAACTGGCGGACCTGCTGACGGTTTCCACTGAAACCGCGCGCCGTGACCTTTCTGAACTAGCCGAGCGCGGCCTGATCAACCGCACCTATGGCGGAGCCATGCGGCCCGTTTCGTTTGAACCAGCACTTGCCGAGCGTGAAGGTCTGATGGTGGCGGAACGTGAACGCATCGCAGCGGCTGCCGTGAAACTGATTTCAGCGGGCGATATCCTGATGATTGGCGGAGGCGCCACCACCCTTCAATTTGCCCGGCGTGTAGCAGTGGAATGCAATCATCTCACCATCATCACGCATTCCTTCAGCATCGCCATGGTGCTGGCTTCAAATCCAACCCATAAAATACTGGTGCTGCCCGGCCAATACGATGGCCGTGAAGGCCTGATTCACGGGGCCGAAACGATTGATGCCCTGCAACGCTTCCGGGCCAGCAAGGCGTTTCTTGGTGCGAGCGGCATTACAGCAGAAGGCCCCAATGATGCAGGCGTGGGACCGGGCCTGATCTATGGTGCCATGATGCGAAGGGCTTCAGAAACAATCATTCTGGCTGATCACACAAAATTCGACCGGCCCTCATTATCCGTTTACGGTGAATGGTCGGCAAACATGACCCTTGTTTCTGACCGGCTGCCAGAAGGTGCAGTAGCCACAACGCTTAAGCAGGCACAGGTGAAAGTGGTTTGCGCTTGAGATTCAAAATGTCCCAAATCTCGTCAAAATGTGAAACGAGATAGTCGGGACCGTATTCTGCGACAGGCTTGGCGGTATATCCAAAAGTCACGGCAATGACGGGAACGCCTGCGGCGCGCGCGGTCAAAATATCGACCTCGCTGTCGCCAACCATGAGGGAGTGCTGTGGCTCGACGTCCAGCCGTCTTACCGCTTCCAGGTAGGGCGCAGCGTCGGGTTTAGCGATGCCAATGGTATCAGGCCCGATTACGGCACCAATAAACCGGCTGAGGTCCAGCGCGTCGAGAAGCTGACGTGAAAGGCCCTCCGGCTTATTGGTGCATACGCCTGCCTTGATGCCGGAGTCCGCAAGCCGCCTGAGCAATGTCACGGCCCCAGGGAAAATCTCGCTGCGGTCGGCGGTATGGCCTTCGTAGTGGCGCAGGAATTCCGCGTGGTAGTAAGTTAACGATGCCTCATCAATTGCATCTCCGGTGGCGGCCACGCCACGCTCAATCAAGACCCTGGCCCCGCGCCCCACAAACGTGCGCACTTCCGGCATGGTAATGGGCCTGCGCTTAAGCAGCGAAAGCACGTGGTTGGTAGCCGCCATGAGATCGGGCGCCGTGTCCACCAGCGTTCCATCGAGATCGAAAATCACCGCCCGCGCTGTCATGTGTTTCCTGCAAACCTGGCATATTTGAGTAGTCAGAGGGCCTGTGCTATCACGCCGCCAACTTGAAGTGGAGAGTGTCATGGATATTCGTAAAACGAGAGGCTTGAGCGACATACTGAAAGACAAGTCGTTGCTCAAGGACAAATGCTACATTGATGGCAAATGGCTAGGCGCTGCCAAATCGATTGATGTTACAAACCCCGTGAACGAGAGCGTGATTGGCTC
>JAHFPK010000310.1 GCA_023266715.1 Hyphomicrobiales bacterium
ATGGCCACCGCCATGGTTGCGGTTGCCATTGTGCTGGTCGCGGCCCATGGGATTCCACTGGCGCTTCTGACCCTGTGGTTTCTGGGCGCGGCCATTGGGGCGCTTGGCTTCGTGTTCGGCGGGCGGCAGGTTTGACTTGCCAAGCGCATGCTGCACGACCGGAATACTCTGCCTGATGGTGCGTTCGATGTCTTTCAACAGCGAGCGTTCGTCACCGGCACAGAAGGCGATTGCCGTTCCTTCAGCGCCAGCACGCGCGGTGCGGCCAATGCGGTGGACATAGGACTCCGGCACGTGGGGCAGGTCATAATTGATGACGTGGCTCACACCATCGACGTCGATGCCGCGGGCGGCGATGTCGGTTGCGACCAGCACAAGAATCTTGCCGGCCTTGAAACCGGCCAAGGCCTTCTCGCGATTGGCTTGAGACTTGTTGCCGTGAATAGCGGAAGCTGTATAGCCCGCAGCCGAGAGGCCTTTCATGATCTTGTCGGCGCCGTGCTTGGTGCGGCTGAACACAAGGGTGCGGGTCATGTTGTTGTCTTTGAGAATATCAACCAGCACCTTGAGCTTGTTGGCCTGATCGACATGGATGACGCTCTGGTTCACGCGGTCGACGGTGGTGGCAACGGGGGCCACTTCAACGCGTACGGGATTGTTCAACAGCCCGCTCGCAAGGTTCGCGATTTCTTTCGGCATGGTGGCCGAGAAGAAAAGATTCTGGCGAACCTTCGGCAGCATGCCGGTAATCTTGCGAATGGCATGGATGAAGCCGAGATCAAGCATCTGGTCCACTTCGTCAAGCACCAGCACTTCGACATTGGCCAGCGTCAGGGCGCGGCGTTCAATGAGGTCTACGAGACGGCCCGGGGTTGCGACTACGACGTCAACGCCGCCGCGCAGGATATCAATCTGCTTGCCGATGGAGACGCCACCGAAGACTACCGCACGGGTGACCTTCAGGTTGCGGCCATAGGTCTTGAAGCTTTCGCCGATCTGCGAGGCGAGCTCGCGTGTTGGAGACAGCACGAGAACCTTGCAGGAATTTTTCGCGACGCGTTCGGTTGCCTTCGATAGGCGCTCGAGGATTGGCAGCGCGAAGGCTGCGGTCTTGCCGGTTCCGGTCTGGGCGATGCCAAGCAAATCGCGGCCTTTCAGGAGTTCCGGAATGGCGCGGGCCTGGATGGGGGTTGGCTTGTCGTAACCTTCGGAAGCAATAGCTTTGAGAAGCGGGGCCGAGAGGCTGAGTTCTGAAAATGAATTCACTTTATAAATATCTTTCTGTTTCGGACAGATGAGTGGGAATGCACAGAACATGTCCGAGAGACTGCCCGGCGATTATCGCCAAATCAGCGCTGGTCCTGTGCATAAACAGACCCCACGTGAAAGGATTGTTCGGATTATTTTGGCTTCGGCCGGAACAGCAGCGCGTGGCGCTACCTCACGTTATTCTTATTTGGCCGACGCTGAATTTTCTGGCGCATGTCGTTTACGGCAAAGACTACAACTTTGCCTCAACATGCACTGGGCTGCATATGGACGCTGCAGTGCAGCAAGTCAAGTTATATCACCGTTATAGCCTGCCCCCAGATGCCGGAATGCCTTAACGACCTGTTCATAGACCGGTTTTTTGAATGGCACGATGAGATCCACAATCTCGCTCATCTTGGCCCAGCGCCATTGGTCGAATTCCTGCTTGTGGCCCGGCGGAGCCAGATTGATTTCGCTGTCCTTGCCGAGAAATCGCGCGGCAAACCATTTCTGCGTCTGGCCGCGATACCGGCCTTTCCAGGAATGGCCGATGAGTTGCTCGGGAAGATCGTAATTATACCAGCCCGGGGCTTCGGCAATGATCTCGGCCGATTGGACGGCGGTTTCTTCCTCCAGCTCGCGCATGGCGGCAACCTGGGGATTTTCATCCCCATCAATGCCGCCCTGGGGCATTTGCCACCAGTGGCCAATGCCATCGTCATTCTGTTTTTGAAAGCGCCGGCCAATCCAGACGAGACCCTCGCGGTTAAGCAGCATGACGCCAACGCAGGGCCTATAGGCCGTAATCACTTTTGCAGCACTCATTAACCCAAACGGCCCTTGAACATGGCACTGACGGGAACCAGCAGAATGCCCCGGTTCTGCAATTGCTCGGCCCATGCCTTCACACTGTCGACAGTGACTTTTAGACCGGAACCGGTGCCGATGGCAAAACCATTGGCCTTTGCCTCGCTTTCCAGAAGCTCAAGGGCCGTGGCAATGGCTTGTGGCGATGGATCGGCATCGATGACAACCTGGGCGCGGCGTTGGTCGAGCTTGGTGTCCTGGGCCACGGTTTCCGAGACCGTCATGGGGGTTGAAGAATCTTCAAGATAGACAAGGCCGCGCTTGTGGATTTCCGCCATCACCGGCTTCAAGGCGGCGGGCGTAGTAAGCAGGCGTCCACCCATATAGTTGGTGATTCCGGTATAACCGGCAAAGCGGCTCATGTGCCAGTGCAGGGCTTGCAGATTTTCTCCAGCATCGGCATCGGCCAGAAGGGTTTTGGGTCCGGGATTATTGGCCGGGTAGCCCACGGGTTCCATGGGCAATTGCAACAGCACTTCATGGCCATCGGCGCGGGCCTTGTCCACTTGGGTCTGCAGGTCTTCGCCATAGGGTGCAAAGGCAAAGGTCACGTCACCGGGAAGATCACGAATGGCCTGCTGGGTGAGCTTGGCATTGAGTCCCATTCCCCCTAAGAGAATGGCAATCTTTGGGCGCTCGGAATGAATAACGCCCAGGGGCGTGTTGCGGGCATAGACTTCGGAGGGCTTCTTGTTTCCAGAGCCAATGCGCGGCAATTGGCCAATACTGGTTGTTTCGATGAGGTTGGCAACGGGGGCTGCCTTCAGGGGCCGGCGCGGGGACAGAATGATGGAAGCTTCCGTCTGGTAGCTGTCCTGCTCTACCGGCGCTTCAGCCTGGAAGTTGGCGCCATCGTCTTCGACGCCATTTTCTTCGGCAACGACCTCTTCCTCGGGGGATGTTGTTGAGGCGGTTTTCAATTCCTCGATGGGAGGAATGGCCGCCGTAACGAGGGGTTCACCGGCGAAGGGATGGGGCGTGTGAATGGCCCAGGCTGAAAGGGCAATAAATCCGCAGGCGGCGAGGATCGAGGTGGCGAGCAGCGGACTGGGACGCTTCGCCCACAGGCGCTCGCTCAGACTCCGTTTGGTCAGCGGTTGTCGCAGTTCATCACGGCTCATGAAGTTTGCATCACTCAGTCGATTCGTTTGGCTGCGACTGTGGCGAGGTAACCGTTAACGTCTCATTAACCGTAGTTTGAAGTTTACGGGCATTTTTTCCGCGTCTGATGCGGATATCTTCTTCTCAGAAAAAGAAAATGGCCGGGTTACTCCCCGGATCAAGTCCGAGGACGGCCATGATAAGAGTAGAAGCAGCTCGTAAGCTCAATTCGCCTTGGTTTCCGTGGTCCCGGCAGGTTTTGCATCGTCAGGCTTGACGTTGCTCACCACCTTGATGCCGTGGAGGAAATCAATGGCGGCTT
>JAHFPK010000049.1 GCA_023266715.1 Hyphomicrobiales bacterium
TCAATGCTTGCGCAGTTCTCTAGAAATTTAGGCAAAAGCTGGGTGGTCAAGCTGCGTTCTTGCGGCAGAAGCAGGATGAATTCACCGGCACATCGGCACGCGCCGTTGCCACATCCAGCCGCTGCTTGATGATGATGGCTTCGTTGTGTTTGCCCAGACGCGCCAGGCATTCATGGAAGCCATGGAGGCTCCAGACATTGTCGGGATGCTGGCAGGCGCGGGCCAGCGTGTGATCGAGGCCGAGGTCGGCGCGGTAGACGGCTTCGGCTTCTTCGACCTGGTTCTGTTCGAGCAACAGGGCGCCGAGCGCGTGGCGGGTGGGCTGCATCCAGCCCCAAGGCTCGTCGTAGGGCAGATTGTCATCAAGCTCCACGGATTTGCGGAGATGGGCGAAGGCCGCGGCGAAGTTCATTTTCCGGTATTCGATTTCGCCTCGCATCATTTCAGCCGCAATCGAAAGTATGTCGAGGCAGGTATTGTTGAAGAGATAGCGCGAGGCCGGCACACGGGCGCGGGCTTCTTCGAAAAGGCGCTGCTCTTTTTCAGCGGCGGGGACATTGAAGCTCGCCGCGTGGGCTACGGCCTTGGCATAGTGCAGCATTGCCGTGGTGACACAGAACAGCTCCCGGTCGGCGGGAAGCGGGGCCGCAATAATCTCCGGCCATTTGCCAAAGCGGATGAGGACATGCAGTTTCATCGGCACGAAACCTTCGAGCCAGTCGGCCATGGGCGGCGATTCAATCCGCAACAATTCCTCGGGGAGGGTTGCCACCATTTCCTCGGCAGCTTCTATTGCCGGTGCGTATTGGCCGAGGAACATGGCGCCATAAATCTTGAAATGATAGTTGTGGCAGCGATAGAGGGAATAGAAATTTTTGGCGCCGGCGCGCGCAAAGAATTTGCGGTCGGCAACGGTGGCATGACTGTTGCCATCGACCACTTCTTTGTAATGGCCGCAGAGAACATCGATGTGGGTCGGCATGTGGATGAGATGGCCTGCATCGGGGACAAGTGCGCGAAGTGCATCCCCGGCGCGCAAGGCCCGCTCCGGGTGGGGCGACATTTCCATGAGATGGATATACATGTGGAGGAGGCCCGGATGCTGCATGCCATTGTTCGCGGCCAGGGCGCGCTCCAGGACTGAGATTGCTTCCGCCGTGTCAGCGCCTTTGGCGGGCTTTCCAGTTTTTATGTTCCATAACTTCCATGGGGTGCGATTCATGATCGCTTCGGCAAAGAGTGCGGTCACATCGAGATCGTCCTTGTGGGCTTCATACACCTCGCGCATGGCGGCGGCGTAGTCATCATTCCAGATTGGCGTGACCTTGTCAGGCTTATCCAATTGATAGCGTTTGACCAGCGGCCCGATAAGGGCCTTCTCAACGGGGCTTGCCTGATTGACGAGATCGAGGGCCTGCATGGTGGCGGTGCAGGCAAGTTTGAGGGACTTTTTCAGATCAACTGGATCGAAGGCCGCCCATTGCTTGTTGTAATTTGGCCCCGCCGCATAGGCGATGCCCCATTGGGCCATGGCGCAGGAAGGATCAGATTTTGCGGCTTTCTGGAAGCAGCGCACGGCTTCATCATGGTTGTAGCCGTAACACCAAAGCAGGCCATGATCGAACCAGAGCTGGGCTTCTTTTGAGGAGGTGGTGACGGGCCGAGTGTAGGGGCCGAGATCATAATAGTCCGACATGATGTTCCTCCGCGCGGGGGAAACCTAACACGGCGGATTTCAGGCGGCTAGAAGGCTTTCAAACAGCGAGCGGCAATCGGTCTTGCCGTGGCGCGCGCCTTGACAGGGCACGGACGCTCGACTCAAGTGGACGTTGACCGCTTGGGTCGTCAAGGAGAAAAATTCATGCGAGATGATCCTGCCGCCGTTTCCGTATCCGCAAGGCCAGCTCCCATCACAATTGACCGCAACAGAAGTGCTGTGATTGTGGTGGACATGCAAAATGATTTTGGCTCCAAAGGAGGCATGTTTGAGCGAGCAGGAATTGACATCGCGCCCATTATCAGGGCGGTCGGGCCGACAGCCAAAGTGCTGGCCGCAGCGCGCGAAGCGGGGATGCCGGTAGTTTATCTTCAAATGCAGCACCGGGCTGATCTTGCGGATATGGGGGCTGCCGATTCTCCCCACCGCCAGCGGCATGCGCGTCTTTCCGTGGGCGAGAAGATGATTGCACCGGATGGCAGGGAAAGCCGCATTCTGATCGCTGGCGAATGGGGCACGCAGATCGTTGATGCCTTGGCCCCGCAGCCCAAGGATATTGTCGTTCCAAAACACCGGTTCAGCGGATTCTTTGAAACGGAACTCAACACAATCCTTCAGGGGCTTGACGCAAAATTCTTGATTTTCACGGGATGCACCACAAGCATCTGCGTGGAGTCAACAATCCGCGATGCGATGTTCCGCGACTATCATTGCGTGCTGTTGGAAGACTGCACCGCCGAACCGATTGGCAACGGCAATTCACGCAGCAACCACGATGCCTCGCTGCTCACCATCGAGGTTTTGCTGGGCTGGGTTTCAGATTCGAAAACATTTGTGGATGCAGTGGCCGGATAGGCTTTCGTGTCAGGCGGCTAGGAGGCTCTCGAACAGCGGTCGGCAATCGGACTTGCCGTGGAGGGGCTCGATCATGTTTTCGGGGTGGGGCATCATGCCGATGACATTGCCTGCCTCGTTGACGATGCCAGCAATGTTGTTCATGGCGCCGTTGGGATTGGTGCCTTGCGTGTAACGGAAGACGACACGGCCTTCGCCTTCGAGTGCGTTCAGGGTTTCCTCATCGCAGATGTAATTGCCTTCGCCGTGAGCCACGGGGCAGGAGACGACTGCGCCTTTTTTCATGCGATTGGTGAAGAAGGTAGAATTGTTTTCGATTTCCAGTTTCACTTCGCGGCAGACGAAGTGGAGGTGGGCATTGCGCACGAGTGCTCCGGGCAGGAGGCCCGCTTCCGTAATGATCTGGAAGCCATTGCAGACGCCCAGAACCTTGAGTCCTTTCAAGGATTTGGCCTGAATGTCTTTCATGATGGGCGAACGGGCGGCAATGGCTCCGCAGCGGAGGTAATCGCCGTAGGAAAAACCGCCAGGAACGACGATGAGATCGACTTTTGGAAGTTCTGTATCAGTGTGCCAGACGGCAACCGGCTTTTGTCCGGTGACGGCCTCAAGGGCCAGCATCATGTCGCGTTCGCGATTGATACCGGGGAATACGACGACGGCTGATTTCATGCGAGCTCTATATCATAATTCTCAATCACCGTATTGGCGATGAGTTTTTCGCACATAGCTTTGACCTCCGACAGGGCCTTGGCCTTGTCGGTTTCAGCGACATCGATTTCGAAGTATTTACCCTGGCGCACATGTTCGACGCCACCGAAGCCGAGATGGGTGAGGGCCCCTTCGATGGCCTTTCCCTGTGGGTCCAGGACGCCTTTTTTCAAGGTTACCTTTACTTTTGCCTTCATGACCAATCCACTCAATCTGTCATCGCCGGATTTATTCCGGCGACCCATCTATCAACGCGTTCAACCATCGAAATACTGCGCGATGGGTTGCCGGGACAAGCACGGCAACGACAAAAGAATTAGTCACTCTTCACAAGTTTTGGCTTGGCGCGTTCCGGCTTTTCATTCTCGCTGATTATCCCTAAACGCTTGGCTACTTCCTGATAGGCCTCGACCAGGCCGCCCATGTCTCTCCGGAATCTGTCCTTGTCCATTTTGTCGTTGGTCTTGGTATCCCAGAGCCTGCATGAGTCGGGACTGATTTCATCGGCGAGCACAATGCGCATCATGTCGTTCTCATAGAGCCTGCCGAATTCGATTTTGAAATCGATCAGCCTGATGCCGATGCCAAGGAAAAGCCCGGTGAGGAAATCATTGATGCGAATCGACATGTGCATGATGTCGTCAATTTCCTGGGGGGCCGCCCAACCAAAGGCAGTGATATGCTCTTCCGACACCATGGGATCGCCCAGGGCATCGTTCTTGTAGCAAAACTCGATGATGGAGCGGGGAAGAGCGGTGCCTTCCTCCAAGCCAAGGCGGGTTGCCAGTGAGCCTGCGGCGACATTACGCACGACGACTTCGAGGGGAATGATTTCCACTTCGCGCACGAGCTGCTCGCGCACATTGAGCGAGCGGATGAAATGGGTCGGGATGCCAAGATCGTTAAGCCTGGTGAATATGAACTCGGAAATGCGCTGGTTGAGCACGCCCTTGCCTTCAATTACAGCCTTCTTCTGGGCGTTAAAGGCAGTGGCGTCATCCTTGAAATGCACTATGACCGTGCCGGGCTCAGGGCCCTCATAGAGAATCTTGGCCTTGCCTTCATAAATACGGGTTCTTCTGCTGGTCATGTGTAATATCCTCATCAAAACCCTTATTCACCCTTTTAGCACAAAACCAGCAGGCGGTACGCATTGTTCACATGTTTCGACAACAAGGCGACTTCCGGCGCCAATTGCAGGGCTTCTACTTCAACTTATTGCGGCGCACAATGGCTTTGAATGGTTGATTTGGGCCATGCGACTGGCTATCTCACTGGGTAATGAGCAAATGGAGGCCGTCATGAACCTGGATAAGCGTGAAAAAGGATTTGAATCGAAATTTGCTCATGATGAGGAAGTGCAGTTCAAGGCGCATGCCCGGCGTAACAAGCTTTTGGGCCTATGGGCGGCGGAAAAGCTGGGGTTGAAAGGGGCAGAGGCTGAGGCCTATGCCAAATCGGTCATCAAGGCTGATGTTGAAGAAGCCGGTGATCTTGACGTATTCCGGAAAATCAGAGCCGACTTTGATGCCAAAAAAGTTGAACAGTCGGATCACCAGATTCGCCGCCATATGGATGAACTGTTGGCAGTTGCCATCGAACAGATAAAGGCGGGATAATTGGCTTCGCAAAATTTTGACCTGAAAACACGGCTCGCCAACAGGAGTGAGCCGTTCTTGTTTTCGTGGATGACGATGCCGAGTGCCCAACTAGCGGGGCAATTGGCAAGGTTGCCAATTGAAGGTGTTTGCCTTGACATGCAGCATGGCATGATTGGCTTCTCTGATGCGGCTCCCATGATCGCTGCCATCAGCAATGCGGGCAGGCCCGCCATCGCGCGGGTGCTGTGGAATGAACCGGGCCTTATTGGCCAAGTGCTTGATGCGGGTGCCGCCGCAGTAATCGTTCCCATGGTCAACAGCAAGGCCGAGACCGAAGCCATGGTCAGGTCGGCAAAATATCCGCCGCGGGGCGGACGGAGTTGGGGCGGTTATACGGCCCTTCAAACCTATGGCATGTCTCCTGCCGACTATCTCAAACAGGCCAACTCCATGACACTAGTGTTTGCCATGATCGAAACGCAGGCTGCCCTTGACGCGGTAGAAGAGATTGCCGCGGTGCCGGGTCTCGACGGACTTTTTGTGGGCCCCAGCGACTTGTCCATTGCCCTTTCCAAGGGGGTTGGGATCGACAAGACCGCCAAGTACACACTTGAAGCCATGAAGCGCGTTGCTGCGGCGGCCCGGAAAAACAATCTGGTTGCGGGAGCCTTTGCGGGCACTGCCGAGATTATCAAAACCTATGCGGCCATGGGTTATTCCTTCATGGCAGGTGCTGTGGATGTGGACCTGTTGCAGGCGGGAGCTTCCAGTCTCATGAAGGCCGTAAAGGGCGTTTGACGACTGCCGCCTTTCTTGTGACAATGATGAGATGATGGACAAACGCACCTCGCTAATTCCTGGCTTTGAAAAGATCCTCGACAAGCTCGTGGATATTGCGCTTGCCGCCGGGCCCATAGGCAGCCAGACCGACAAATATTTCACCAATACGTCCCGCATCGTTGCAGCCCACGGCGATTCGGTTGTCACTTTTGCGGTGTTCATGCGGCGGCGCGTGGTGGCGGCCTTGGAGCCCACCATCCGCATGGTGCAGCGGCTTGTTCCTTCGGCGCAAGTGAAACGTTTTTACGAGGAGGGCGATATTGTTCCCTCCGAAAGCAAGATGCTTGAGATCACGGGCTCCATGGCCAGGCTTTCGGAAGTTGAAACGCTGTTGTTGCAGAAGATTGGATTTCCCTGCGTAGCGGCCAACAATGCCTATGAAATGTGCCGCGCCATTCCCTATGCCGCATTCATTGACATGCATGCGCGCCACGGCAGCGGAGCTGAAATGAATATTCTGGCGTCCTATGGTGCTGCAGTTGGCAGCGCGGCGGCAAAACATGCCGACAGCAATGTGCAAGGATTTGTTGGATCGTCACAGGACTTGACCGCGCCGTTGTTTGGTGCTGCGGCGGGCATGGGCACTATGCCCCACGCGCTGGTGGGATATACGCGCGCGGATGTGCTTGCGGCCATGAAGCAATTTGCCGAGACGATTCCCGAGGCAAGGACGCTGATTGCGCTGGTGGATTACACCGGCGAAGAAGTTACCGATTCACTGCGCTGCGCGTGGTGGTTTTATGAAGAGGCCAAACTGCAAAATAAGGAAAAGGCTTTTGGCGTGCGGCTTGACACCCATGGCGGCCGTTTTGCCGAAGGACTGGATTATGAAAAGTCGGTGGACATCGTGGGCCACTGGCTGGGTGTTGCGGGTGAATACAACATAGTTGAGCAAGTCCTGGGCGGCAGGGCGTTTCAACTCGATCCCAATAATATACTGGTGGACAAGGTGCGGCGTATCCTGTTCGGCAAGGGCGTTTCAGTTGCTTCCATCATCCATGTGCGCAGGGCTTTGGATAATGCCGGGTATAAGCAGGCGCAGATTGTTGCCTCGTCCGGATTTGATCCGCAGAAATGCCAGGTCATGGGGGCAGCGAAGGCTCCGCTCAGTCTGGTCGGTACCGGCAGCTTCCTGCCTGCCACGCTCGCGGAGACCTACGCCACTGCCGATATCATTGCCTATGATGGCGTGCGGCGGGTGAAGGTGGGCCGCGAGTTCCTTTTCGACTGATTCACTTGCAGGTGAACGCGCTGACTTGTGCGCAACCCGAATCTGGTGTTTCCATTACCTGGGGTTAGATTCGGGGCTGAGATCATGTTCAATCGATTCCCGTCTTTTGTCAGTTTTTTGCTGGCAATTATTTTCTGTTTTGCATCACCTGTCGAAGCTAAACCATGGATTGCGTATGCGCCTGGCCCCGCGGTCAGCGTTGTCATTGATATTTCTTCACAGTCAATGTCAGTCAAGGTGCATGGCTGGTACTATGGGTATTGGAAGGTTTCAACGGCGCGGTCGGGCTATTACACGCCGCGCGGCACTTTCCGCGTCCAACGAACAGCGAAGGTTTATTACTCGCGGAAATACGACAATTCGCCGATGCCAAATTCCGTATTTTTCAAGGGCGGCTACGCCATCCATGGCAGCTACTATGTGAGGTCCCTGGGGCGACCCGCATCGCACGGCTGTGTCAGGCTTCATCCTACCAACGCTGCAAGGTTATATAACTTGGTCCAGAAATATGGCTCAAGGTCGACCCGGGTCACGATTGTTGATTGAAACCTTAAGTTCCTCACTGGCAGATTTTCCCCACTGGTCTTGAAACACCAGGGTTCGCAAATCGAGACGTTTGCGCCAGCCCTTGGCCTCAAGTTCTGGGGAAGCATGTAGTTCCCTGACCCAGCCGAGGCACAGATAGGCTATGGGCACCACGTGCTTCGGCAAATGCAGGATTTTGCTGAGGTCTGCGGTATTGAATATGCTGACCCAGCCCACGCCCAAACCTTCGGCGCGTGCTGCCAACCACAGGTTCTGCACGGAACAGACCGTGCTGTAGAGGTCCGTATCGCGGTTGTGGGTGCGGCCTAGCACAACAGGGCCACCGCGCTCGCGGTCGCAGGTGATGCACAGGTTGATGGGAGCAGCCTTGATGCCCTCAAGCTTGAGCGATTGATAGAGTGCACGTTTTTCGTCGGGAAAGAGGAGGGCTGCCTCCGCATTGGCCTTTTGGAAGGCGCTGTGGATTTGATCTTTCACGGCTTGTTCTTTGATAAGCAGGAAATTCCAGGGCTGCATGAAGCCTACGGACGGCGCGTGGTGCGCGGCAGTCAGGATTCGGGCGAGGATTTCATCGGGAATGGGATCGCTTAAAAACTGGCTGCGGACATCGCGCCTGGTGAAAATGGCGCGATAAACCACGCTGCGTTCCTCGTTGGAAAATGGTGCTACGGATGTGAGGCCGTGGGCTTGTTCTGGCATCGTGGTTCCCCTTCGGATGCGATATGGCGAGGCACCGCCCTCCATGAAGGTGCCACTTCTTTTGCCTGGCCGGTCTTCTGACTTCGGTTTCACCCCGTGCGGCGCCTTCCCGACTTAACGTCAGTGGCATATGCCGCCCGGTCCACCTTACAGCGTTGGGCACGTTACGGAATTTCACCGCATTCCCGATTCTCCGGCCTTTGCGGGCCGACACCAAGCAAAAAGAGATTAGGGGATTGGCTCAGAACCGGCAAGGCCTTGATGCTGGTCAAAATTGTGAAGATTTTTTTGCTTCCCAACAAAACGGGGCGGTGACAATCCGACCCCGATCTGTTACAATCGTTTTGAGCTGAAGTCGGCAGGCAGTCAGCGAAATCGGTGTGTGCCATGAACTCTGAACCCTAATCAGAAGGAGCCACACAAAATGAAATTCGGATATTTTGCCAATGTAACCAACCGCCAGAACAAGCCGTTTGGCGCGTTGATGAAGGAACAAATTGCACTTGCGCAATACCTTGACCGTGCCAACTGGGATTCAATCTGGTACACGGAACACCACTTTTCCTATGAAGGCTTTGAGGTCGTTCCCAACCCGGTTTTGATGTCCACCTGGACTGCCGCCCACACCAGCCATATTCGCATTGGACAGGCGGCAAACATCATCACGTTCTGGCATCCCCTGCGTTTTGCCGAAGATATTGCCATGCTCGATCACATGTCGGGCGGGCGCATTGAAGTGGGGGTTGGCCGCGGTATCTATGGCAGGGAAGCGCTGCAGCTCAACAAGATGGCGGATACGCGTAACCCGGCGCAGAACTTCCGGATTTTCGCGGAAGCTTTGGAGGTTGTCCGCCGGGCCTGGTCGAACCAGTATTTCGAGTTTCAGGGCGAGTTTTTCAAATTTCCTGATCCTGGTTTTGTCTGGGACCATGGCATGTCGCCGCGGAGTGCGGAATACCAGGACATGCAAACGCTGGAACTCAAGAAGCTTACGGTTGTTCCTCGTACCCTGCAGCAGCCAACGCCACCGATTCATCAGGTGGTAGACGGGCATCTGGCAATTCAGTATGCGGCGGAAAATGACATGGGCGCCATGATGTGGATCCCGCCGACCGATGCGTTGAAACCCAGGTTTGAACTCTATCGTGACAAGAAGGCTACGAAGGAGCAGCGCGAAGTAAAGCTCGGCGAAGGGGTAAGCCTGGTGCGCGATATGTTTTGCGCAGAAAGCAAGGCAGAGGCCAAGCGCCTGGGTGGCGCCGGCATTGTGGATTATTTGCGCTGGGTTTGCCATTGGCGGGGGCTTGATAACCACAGACATCTTGGCGAAGAATTGCCCAAGACGGAAAACAAGCTCAATTTGCTTTCGGTTGATTTTCTTGACGAGCGCAATCTCCTGTTTGGAACGCCTGACGAGATATCGGAGCGCATCGAGGAAATGATCGATGTACTGAATTTGCAAACACTTCTGGTATGGTCACATTTTCCTGGCGTTGGCCATGATGTTGCCATGCGTTCGGTGAAGCTGTTCACGGACGAAGTGATGCCGCGATTCAAGGGCCGTGTCGGCCTGCACCAGGCGGCGGAGTGAGTTCATGAAACCGACTATTCGCAAGACCGTGACCTTCGTTGAGACAACATATCTTGAGGGAGGGAAGGTTCCGGATACACCTGTCGAAATGGCAGGCGTTGCCGCGGTGATCCAGAATCCCTGGGTTGGGAGGGGTTTTGTCGAAAACCTTCGGCCTGAGATCCTGACCATGGCACCGGTGCTGGGGGATTTGCTGGTGCCGCTGCTGCTGGAACAACTTGGCGGGGGCGCGCGGATTGAGGCCTATGGCAAAGCCGCCGTGGTTGGGCTCAATGGTGAAATTGAACACGCCTCGGGCATCATTCACACCTTGCGCTTTGGCAACAAGTTTCGTGAAGCGGTGGGGGGCAAGTCGTACCTTGCCTTTACCAACAAGCGGGGCGTTGCGGGTTCATCCATTCAAATCCCGATGATGCACAAAACCGATGAGGGTTTCCGCTCGCATTACCTGACGCTGGAATTTGCAGTGCCTGACGCGCCGGGGCCGGATGAAATTCTGGTGGCCATTGGTGGGGCAACCACAGGACGTGCCTTCCCAAGGATCGGCAACCGCTACATGGACATGGAAGAACTGGCGGCGGAAAAGAAGGCGTGAGCCATCAGGAGATTATCCTGCGTGATGGCACCTGTGCCCGCTTGTCGGGTGCGGGGCCAGCGCTGATCCTGCTTCATGGTGTGGGGCTGAACCAAAACATTTGGGCGGAACAAGTAAAGGCTTTTTCTCCGATCCGCCAGATCATTACCTATGATCTTCTGGGTCATGGCAGAAGTGCTGCGGTTCCAGACAATGCCGCGCTGGGAGATTGGGTCCATCAGCTTGAGAAGGTTGTAGAGGAATTGAAGCTGGAGCGCTTTTCTCTCGTGGGGTTTTCGTTTGGCGGATTGATTGCGCAAGGCTTTGCGGCCAAACATTCCGACAGGATTGAAAAACTTGTTCTCATGAGCACGGTTTATGACCGTAGTGAAGCGCAGAGGGTCAGTGTTTTGTCGCGGCTTGAGGTCGTCAAGCGGGAAGGGCCGCGCGCCACTATTCCAGCCGCACTTTCACGCTGGTTTTCCCCCCGATTTGCTGAGTCTCACCCTGATGTAATGAATTGTTATGAAGTGATGTTGCACGGGAATGATGCAACCTCATTTTTCGCTGCCTATACGTGTTTTGCCACAGTTGACCAGGACTTGGTGGGAGTCCTTGCCAAATTCAACCGCCCAACCCTGATCATGACGGGTGAACTGGATACGGGCTCAACGCCTGATATGGCGCGAAAACTGGCGGGGATGATTCTGGGGGCCGAGTATTCTATCATTGCCGGAGGGCGGCATTTGATGCCGGTGGAAATGCCCGATGAAGTCAATTCCGTGTTGCGCCGTTTTTTGGAGGGAGAACGCCCATGAAGAAGTTGCTGAAAGCCATTGTCTGGGTTTTGGCTGCGCTTGTTGTGATCTTTGTCGGTGGTGGTTATCTCTTGCCAAATGAAGTCACGCTACAAAGGCAAACGGTGATCAATGCGCCACCGAACAAGGTTTTTGCGCTTGTGGACGGATACAAACGTTTCAATGAATGGTCGCCCTGGGTAGAACTTGACCCCAAAGCCGTTTACACGTTTGAAGGCCCTGAATCAGGGATTGGGGCAAAAATGAATTGGGCATCCAATGATCCCGGTGTTGGGGCTGGATCACAGGTGATTAGGGAACATGTTCCAAATTCCCATGTTGCCGTAGACCTTGATTTTGGCGAGATGGGCAAGTCCCAGGCCTATTGGGACTTGATGCCTGAAGGCAGCAGTACGTCTGCCACGTGGGGTTTCAAGATGAAGCTTGATGGCCTGATGGACCGCTGGTTTGGCTTGCTGATGGAGCGCTTTATCGGGCCTGACTATGAAAAGGGCTTAGCCAAGCTGAAAGCGCTTGCGGAGAAAGAGGCAGTGAGTGGCTGAGATCTTTCAACTTTATATTGATGGTGCGTTCTATGCGGCTGAGGGTGGAGCTACATTTGAAAGCATCGATCCTTCCACGGGAAAAATTTGGGCATTGATGCCGAAAGCCAGCGCGGCTGATACGGACAGGGCGGTTCGTGCGGCGCATGCGGCTTTCACTAATGGGACGTGGTCCGCACTGACGGCTACGGCGCGAGGCAAGCTGCTGTATAAACTGGCAGAGCTTGTGGCGCGCGATGCGCCCATTATTGCCGAGCTTGAAACGCGCGACACGGGCAAGGTGATCCGTGAGACGAAGGCGGTCACGGGCTATGTGGCCGAGTTCTATCGCTACTTCGCGGGGCTTGCCGACAAGATTGAAGGCGCAACCCTTCCCATCGACAAGCCGGATTTGGAAGTATTAACCCGGCGCGAACCCCTAGGCGTTGTTGCGGCCGTTGTGCCATGGAACTCGCAGATGTTTCTCACCTCCACAAAATTGGGGCCGGCCTTGGCTGCGGGCAACACGGTGGTTCTCAAGGCCTCGGAAGACGGGCCAGCGCCGCTCTTGCATTTCGCCAAGCTCATTCACGAGGCCGGATTCCCTGCGGGCGTTGTGAACGTCATTACGGGTCTTGGTGCAGACTGCGGACAGGTTCTGACTTCTCATCCGTTGGTGGCGCGGGTAGCCTTTACGGGCGGGCCTGACACTGCGCGCCATGTGGTGCGCAATACGGCGGCGAATTTTGCGGTGACGACTTTGGAGCTGGGCGGCAAATCTCCGGTGGTTGTGTTCGATGATGCCAATCTGGACTCCGCCTTGAACGGTGTGATCGCCGGCATCTGGGGTGCCACGGGGCAATCCTGCGTGGCGGGATCGCGTTTGCTCATTCATGACTCCATTCATGATGCATTTGTGGCCAAACTGGCACGACGGGCGGGCGAAATCAAGATTGGCGCGCCCCTTGATATGGCAACTGAAATTGGGCCGCTTGCCACGCTACGGCAATTGCAGCGGGTTGAAAAATTGATCGCTGATAGTGTAGCGGCAGGGGCGACGCTGGTAACAGGGGGCAAGGCCCGGAGTGGGAAGGGCTATTATTTTGAGCCCACCATTCTTCTTGCACCCTCAGCTGAATTGCCATGCGTGCGCGAAGAATTTTTTGGACCGGTGCTGTCGGTACTCAAATTCAAAACGGAAGATGAGGCGGTGGCTTTGGCCAATGGCACGAACTATGCATTTGCGGCAGGCATTTTCACGCAGAATTTGGGGCGCGCCCATCGGCTGTCGAAGAAAATCAATGCGGGCGTTGTCTGGGTGAATACTTACCGGGCGATTTCTCCTATCGTTCCCTTGGGCGGCAATGGCTATACCGGTTATGGCCGTGAAGCAGGCTTGGATTCGATACGCGATTACACGCGCACAAAATCAATCTGGATCAATACATCGGATGTGCCAATGGCTGATCCTTTTGTCATGAGGTAGAAATGAGAACAGCTTTGATCACTGGGGGCGCACAAGGCATTGGCGCTGCAGTGGCGCGGCAATTCCTGGCTGGTGGTTTTTCCGGTGTCATGCTGGTTGACCGCAACCAGGACAGGCTTTCGGCAACACAAAGGAATTTGGGCAAGGGCGCAGAAGTTTTTGCCGGCGATCTGCGTGAGCTCAATACAATCACGGGCTCCGTCGCCAAGGCAATGAAAAGTTTTGGCCGACTTGATGTTCTCG
>JAHFPK010000050.1 GCA_023266715.1 Hyphomicrobiales bacterium
CTCACTATATAGCCCGTCTTTCGCATATTGGGCGAAAAGTGCCAAATAATTTCGCCTTCTTTGTTCGCCGCCGCCGTTCACCGGCTATCCCTGTTTTATTTTCCTGTATATACTTTTTGGACACCTCATAAACCCTCAACGTTTTGGGGCTATGACCCGGTTTCTTTGGTGAACGGAACAAATTGCTATGCCTCAGGCAAACCCCCACCGCGTTGTCACGCGTGATGGCGCCCTCGCTCTCCACCGCGCGGGAAACATCCCGAAAGCGATGCTCATGTACAAAGCTATCCTGGAGAAAGATCCGAAAAATGCAGATATACTTGGGCTCGTTGGTATGGCGCACTATCAACTCGGCAACTGGTCAACAGCTAAAACCTCGTGGCGTGAAAGCCTGTCGCAGCCCGCGGAGGCGTCTATCACGCTACGCAACATAAGCCTCCTCTTGACCGCATGTCTGCAGAAAAATACCGCAGATGACCTGCAATTCTTAACCGAACTCCCCATACCGGACTGGCCTTCGAAAACAAATCCGGATCAGGGCGAGAGGGGCATGACTATCTCGCTTGCGCGTGGTCTCTTGCGTATTGGACGCACTCCAGCCGCGCTGAAACTGGTTGAAAGCGCACTGTTGTGTGTTGCTGACGATACCCAGTTCATCAGGAATGCAGCTAAAATCATGTTCGAAGCTGGAAATGCCGAACGGGCCAACGTCCTTTTGGAACAACTTGCTGCTACAGACGTAGAAGATGACGGAGGGCTGCTCATTTTGCAAGCGGCTTCGGCATCTGCCGCTGGACAACGTGAGAACGCCCGTTTGCTCTCAGCAAAAGCCGTTGATGCCCTGCCGGTTTACATCACTCCAAAGGTTGACAGTCAAATCATGCTTATCGGCGTGCTCAACGCGGCGCCTAAGCTCATCAACAAAAATATGTCTCCGCAGCTGCTCCATTTCTCGAAGAACTCCCCAGCAGACCTTGCCTGGAAATTCAGTCATACCTATCGTTTATTGTCGATATTTCCGGAAGCGTCTACGGCGCGGGCGGCTCTGGAGAAGTTTCCCAAGCCAGATCTGATCCTGAACAATTGGGTCAACGGCGAAAGCTTGTCCACGCCCAACACCCTGGAGTTTGTCGCGGACTTTGCCGATAGCCTTGGTCTGCCGGTTCTGAACCATCCGCGCCATGCCGCCGCTACCACGCGCCAGCGCAATGCCGAGCGGCTAGCGGGAATTGCCAATCTTGTGGTTCCCCGCCTTGCCCTGTTTTTCAACGAAACCAAAAGACGCAACGATTTGGTACGGGCAATAGGCCACACCATTGGTTTTCCGGTCATCATTCGCGATCCTTACATGCAAATGGGCAAGGAAGCCGTCAAGCTCGATACGCCAAGTCAACTAAAGGAATACCTTGATCAGGTTCCAGGTCAGGAACTCTATGCCATTGAGTACATCCATAACCCGGTTGCCAACGGTCTCTATCGCAAGATCAGAGCAGCAGTTATCGGCAAGGAGATTGTTATATCGCACGTCGTTTTTGCTCAGAAATGGAATGTGCATAGGGAGCGGGACGCTGATGCGGTGGAAGCGATCAACTTCCAAACTTCGGCGATCCAGTTTGCCGACAGAATTATGGCGAATCCCACGGAAACAATCGGAAAGGCCGGGATGGCCGCACTGGAGGAAATCAGAAAGAGGACTCCGCTGGATTACTACGGGATTGATTTTGATCTCATGCCCGACGGCGGATTGTTGTTTTTTGAAGCTAATGCCGCCATGAATATCGGCCTCTACGGCCGAAAGAGTCTAGAAGCTTCGCGAATCATCATGCGTGCCGCCCTTCGCCGGTTGTTCGAGGAGACGCGAGACCGGAAACACGGCAGCCCAATAACATGACCGGCGGATCAGTTAATGGATGCTTACAGCAAAAAGGGCGCCGAAAGGCGCCCTTTTTGCTGAAACAGCTTCATGATCAGGTTCAAAGGTAATTTTGTCAGACAGACGGTGTAGGCGATATCACCTTCAAGGCTGGGGAAAAAACTGCCAGATTGCCAGTTGTAACCTACATGTCCGCCGCCGAGAAAGCCTTAAAAATCCAGATCGAAGGGACCCGCGCCCTCGTTCGCAAAAGTTTAGCCGGGATTATTGAAGTCTTCTGAGTCAGAAACGCCACTTACATTCGCAGTGCCATACCCCATATGAGTGCCCACAAAGAAAACCGACCAGCCAAGCATCGGATCCGCTGGATCAGCGGCCATTGTACTCCCGGATAGCGCAGCTGATGCTGATAATGCGGCAACCAATAAAGCCCATTTTTTCATATCCATGATCATGGTTCGATTCTATTGCGGCCCACACTCGATTCCTGGGCTAAAATGGGGCAGCTGGTGCGGTTATCACATATTTTCCACAATAGCGAATTTATTGGCTTAATCCTTGAACTCGAAAGCTAAGAGGATATGGAAGCCCTCAAGTCCGGGTCAGCGTATTGATCTTTTCCTGCATGGCCGTGAGTTGGTCCTTCATCGCCTGAAGGTCGTCCTTGGACGGGGCCTGCGCCGGCCCAGCGTTTGGTTTCGGCGCTGAGGCCCCACCGCCGGCGTTCATCGCCATCGCCGCAAAGGGGTTGAACAGCTTCATCGCATCGCTGAACAGCGCCATGTTGCGCTTGGCGTGCTCTTCCATGTTCTTGAACGGCTCGCCGCCAAAAGCCGACATCATCTGCTCGCGGATCTTGTCATGCTCCTTGGTGAGATTTTCCAATGAGAATTCCAGATAGCCGGGAACCAGCGTCTGCATGCTGTCGCCGTAATAGCGGATAAGCTGGCGCAAAAAATTGATGGGCAGCAGGTTGGTGCCCTTGTTTTCTTCCTCGAAAATGATCTGGGTCAGGACCGAGCGGGTAATTTCCTCGCCGGTTTTGGCATCATAGACCACAAAATTCGTGCCCGACTTTACCATGGCGGAGAGGTCATCAAGGGTCACATAGGTGCTTGTTGCCGTATTGTAGAGCCTGCGGTTCGCGTATTTCTTGATCACCACCGCATCTTTTGGCGCCGATTTTTCGTCACTCACCGTTCACACTCCTCCAATGCGGACTGGCACCAAATGTCCCCCAGGCATCCTGTCCGCAGTGCAAAAACTTGCGCCCCGCAATGCACAATTGCAAGTGCAAAAAACTATGGCGCGATGTGTTTCAGATGCTATGACTAACGAAATATCCCCCATCCCGCCTTCAGGAGAACCCCCGTGGCAACCTCATCTTCCCAAGACATCGTCATCGTTTCCGCCGCCCGAACCCCGGTAGGCTCCTTCAATGGGGCACTCTCCTCCGTGGCCGCATCCTTCCTCGGAACCGTCGCCCTGAAAGCCGCCATGGAGCGCGCCAAAGTGGAGGCAGCCGACATTGATGAGGTTATTCTGGGTCAGGTACTGGCCGCGGGCCAGGGCCAGAACCCGGCGCGGCAGGCAGCGGTTAACGCTGGAATCCCCGTGGCAAGCCCCGCCTGGGGCATGAACCAGCTCTGCGGTTCCGGCCTTCGTGCTGTGGCTCTCGGCATGCAGCAGATTGCCAGTGGTGATGCCCGGATCGTGGCCGCCGGTGGCCAGGAGTCCATGAGCAAGGCCCCCCATGTGGCCCACCTCCGAGACGGCGTAAAAATGGGCGACTACCAGATGATCGACTCGATGATCCGCGACGGGCTGTGGGATGCCTTCAACGGTTATCACATGGGCAACACGGCTGAGAACGTGGCGCGCCAATGGCAGATCACCCGCGAGGCGCAAGATGCCTTCGCCGTTGCCTCCCAGAACAAGGCCGAAGCCGCGCAAGCTGCAGGCAAGTTCAAAGCTGAGATCGTGCCTGTTACGATTGCCGGTCGCAAAGGCGACGTGATTGTGTCCGACGATGAATACATCAAGAAGGGCGTAACGCTTGATAGCATCACCAAACTCAAGCCCGCCTTCGCCAAAGATGGCAGCGTCACTGCAGCCAATGCCTCCGGCATCAATGATGGTGCAGCGGTTGTCATTCTCATGAGTGCCGCAGAAGCCGCAAAGCGTGGCCTCACGCCGCTCGCCCGCATCGCCTCTTGGGCAAGTGTCGGCGTTGATCCCGCAATCATGGGTTCAGGCCCCATTCCCGCCTCGCAATCCGCCTTGAAAAAAGCAGGCTGGAAAGCCGCCGAGCTTGATCTCGTCGAAGCCAACGAAGCCTTCGCCGCGCAGGCCTGCGCGGTGAACAAGGACATGGGCTGGAATCCCAACATCGTGAATGTGAATGGCGGCGCCATCGCCATCGGCCATCCCATCGGTGCATCAGGTGCCCGCGTGCTCACTACGCTGCTCCATGAAATGCAGAAACGCAAAAGCAAAAAAGGCTTGGCCACCCTGTGCATCGGTGGCGGCATGGGCATTGCCATGTGTGTTGAAAACTGAGGTGGCGTCATGAGCAGGGTAGCAGTCGTAACCGGTGGTAGCCGCGGCATCGGGGCCGCCATTTCAAAGGCTTTGAGGGCGGCAGGCTGCAAAGTCGCCGCGACGTACGCCGGCAATGACGATGCCGCCAACGCCTTCAAGAAGGAAAGCGGAATTCCGGTTTACAAATGGGATGTCTCGAACACCGAAGCCTCCGCCGCCGGCCTGAAACAGGTTGAGGCCGATCTCGGCCCCATCGAAATTCTGGTCAACAATGCCGGGATTACCCGCGACAGTGCTTTTCACCGCATGACCGCTGAGCAATGGCATGCAGTGATCAACACCAATCTCAATTCGCTGTTCAACATGACGAGGCCGGTGATCGAGGGCATGCGCGCGCGGAAGTTCGGACGTATCATCAATATCTCATCGATCAATGGCCAGAAGGGCCAGTTCGGCCAGACCAATTATTCGGCGGCAAAAGCAGGCGATCTCGGCTTTACCAAGGCGCTCGCCCAGGAAAGTGCCAAGCTCGGCATCACGGTCAACGCCATCTGCCCGGGCTACATCGCAACCGAAATGGTCATGGCCGTATCTCAGGAAGTGCGCGAGAAAAGCATCATTCCGCAAATTGCCGTGGGCCGCTTGGGCGAAGCCGAAGAGATTGCGCGCTGCGTGGTTTTTCTGGCCAGCGATGAGGCAGGCTTCATCACGGGTTCAACCCTGTCCGCCAATGGCGGCCAGTACATGACTTGAACCTATATGCAGATCACGGCTGAGAACCTGTCCTGCGAACGTGGCGGACGGACAGTTTTCAGCAATCAGAATTTTTCCCTTGGCAGCGGTGAGTTCCTGCAACTCACCGGCCCCAATGGTTCTGGCAAATCATCTTTGTTGCGTCTCCTTGCGTGTTTGAGTGAACCCAGCCTTGGTAAAATCACTCTCGCCAATGGCGCACCTGAACTGACACTGGGCCAGCAGGCCCACTACATCGCCCACAGCGATGCAAGCAAATCAGCGCTCAGCGTCAACGAGAATCTAATTTTCTGGCGTGACTTCCTCGGCGGCGGTGATCTCACCCGCGCACTTGACTCCGTGAATCTTTCTCCCCTCGCCGACTATCCCGTAGCACTCCTGTCAGCCGGCCAGAAACGCCGCCTAGCACTTGCAAGACTTGCCCTCGTCTCCCGTGCCATTTGGCTGCTCGATGAACCCAGCGTGGGCCTGGATGAAGCCTCACAAAAATTGCTAGTGGCCCTTATGAGCGAGCACTTCAAGGCTGGTGGGCTCATTATCGCCGCAACCCATGTGCCGCTTGGCGTAAAGCCCCACAAGAATCTCCACCTTGGGGGACAAGCATGAAACTGCTCGGAGCTCTTCTGCGCCGCGATCTCATCCTCGCCGCCCGCCAGGGCGGCGGTGTTGGAACCGCCTTGGGTTTTTTCCTGACGGTCCTCGTACTGCTTCCCATTGGCATTGGTCCCGACCAGATCACCCTGCAGCGCCTCGCCCCCGGCATTCTGTGGATCACTCTTCTGCTCTCCGTGCTGCTTTCAGCCGACCGCATTTTTCAACAGGATTTCGAAGACGGCTCCCTGGAAGTCATGGCCATGGCGCCGGCATCCCTTGAACTCGTTGCCCTCACCAAGGCCTTCGCCCACTGGCTCTCAACCAGCCTTCCTCTCAGTATTGCAGCGCCATTCCTCGGCGTGCTGCTCAACCTCAGAACCGAGATCATCTGGCCCCTGACACTTTCCATGATTCAAGGCTCCCTTGCCCTCTCTCTTCTGGCAAGCATTGGTGCATCCCTCACCCTCAATCTCCGGCGCGGAGGATTGCTCATTTCGATTCTGGTTCTGCCGCTCTACGTGCCCGTCCTCGTCTTCGGCATGTCGGCCACAACAGGAAATCCGGAAGTGATCATGCCGTCCCTTCTCATCCTGTCGGCCATCGCACTCGCAAGCCTCGTGCTCGCCCCCATCGCTGCCGCTGCGGCGCTACGGGCCTATCTCAAATGAACCAGTCTTCGTAAGATAGCGGCATGCAGCAATTCGCCAACCCAACCCGATTTTTGAGCCTTGCCAACGGAGCACTGCCCTACATTTGGGCCGTAACCTTGATTCTCTTCGCCATCGGCCTCTATGGTGCGCTGGTCACCGCGCCACCCGATTATCAGCAGGGTGAAACCGTGCGCATCATGTTTGTCCACGTGCCCGCCGCCTGGCTTGCAATGCTTGTCTATACAGTCATGGCCCTGGCCAGTGCCGTGGCCATCATCTTCCGCCACCCCCTGGCGGATGTTGCCGCCAAAACCGCGGCCCCCATCGGCGCTGTCTTCTGCTTTCTCGCTCTTGCCACCGGTTCCCTCTGGGGCAAGCCCATGTGGGGCGCCTGGTGGGTGTGGGATGCACGGCTCACTTCCATGTTCGTGCTCTTTCTTCTCTACGTGGGTTACATCGCCATCTGGCAGGCCATTGAAGAAACGGGCCGTGCCGCGATGATCGCCCGTATCGTGGCGATCGTTGGCTTCATTAATATTCCCATCATCAAATTTTCGGTGGACTGGTGGAACTCATTGCATCAGCCCGCCAGCGTTTTCAGAATGGGAGGCCCCACCATTGCCATATCCATGTTATGGCCGCTCCTTGTCATGGGCCTGGCCTACACCTTTCTTTTTCTCGCGCTCCACCTCATATCCATCAGAAGTGAAATCACCACGCGAAAATTGCGCAACCTGCAAATTGCAAGAAGTGAAAACCGGTAATGGACTGGAATGCAAATCATAGCGCCTTTGTGATCGCATCTTATGCCATGAGCGTCCTCTTCCTTGCCGGTCTCATCATCTACACCTTCACTCGCGACGCCCGCGCCAGGAAGCGGCTCGCACAATTTGAGAAAACGAAGACGTGACTCCCGAACCAGCACGACGAAGATATGGCCTTGCGCTTCTGCCAATTGTGATTTTTGCGGGGCTTGCCCTTGTGTTCTGGAAAGGCCTGTCCGGAGATCCATCGAATCTTCCATCGGCCCTCATCGGCAAGCCCGTTCCGGAGTTTGCCCTGCCTGCAATCGAGAACTCAAATATCCCCGGCCTCACCTCGGGAGATCTCAAATCTGGCAAAATCTCCGTGGTAAATATCTGGGCCTCCTGGTGCGGGCCCTGCCGACTTGAGCATCCCGTTCTGCTCGAGCTTTCCAAAAGGGAAGACATTCGACTCGTTGGCATCAACAATAAGGACAAGGCTGAAAATGCCCGGCGGTTCTTGGGCACCCTGGGCCAGCCCTATGCCGCCATTGGCGCCGACATCGATGGACGCACGACAATCGACTGGGGAAGCTACGGCGTGCCGGAAACCTTCATCATCGATGGCAAGGGCATCATTCGCTTCAAATGGATTGGCCCGCTTTCGCCGGAAATCATGACCGGGGTTTTCGCAAACGAAATTGAAAAGGCAAAACAGCTCGTGCCGGTTAATTAGCGCGCCTTGCGGGGGCGAACCTTGCGCACCACTTTTTCCGGTTCCTTTTCTTCGACCTTGTCCATTTCAGACGCCAGGCTGGTCAAACATTCAAGAAGTGTTTTACGGTCGGCGTTTGGCAAAGCCGTAAGAAGCTGCCGGTCAACTTCCTCGGCTCCGGACTGCGCCTGCTTCAGCATTTTCTTGCCGATGGGTGTGAGCCTTATGGCATTGGTGCGCGCATCGTCCTTGGTGCGTCGGCGCTGCACATAACCCTGCGCCATGAGCCGGGCCACAAGATCCGCCAGTGTCGAGCGGTCGATGCCGGTCATCTTCACAAGTTCGGTCTGGCTGCGGCCCTCATGGGCGTCAGCCGCCAACAACACCGTGAACTGACGATGTGTCAGGCCGGACTTGCCGGTTTCGCTCATATAGAGATGAATGGAATATTGCACTGCGCGCTTCAACAGATGCGATAATGATCGCGACAGTTGTTTCACGTCCTTGTTGCCGCTCATTGGCCCCTACTCCTGCACAAGCGAATCAAACATATTTTGATCCCCCGCCGTATTGCTTGCCCCATCGCTCTCTGCCCGTCGCATCCCACTCTGCGCCTGACATTCAGAAAGCCGATGAGTCCTAGCGTTTCAACTTCAAGGCGGCAAGCAAAAAAGAACAGGCCTGCCGCACCGCAACCATCTAAAATCATCCGGACACGGATTACAACTCTTGACTTATGAAAATTGCCCCGTCAAGCGGACGGCACGTCCGGCTTTGAGGCCTCATCCTCGATCATGTGTTTGGCCATGAAAGGCGCGTTCGCAAGTGCGAATACCAGGGTCAGCCCGAGAAGTCCAAACACCTTGAAGTTGACCCACATGTCGGTGCTCACATTCCGCCAGATCAGTTCGTTGAGGGCAGCCACACACAAAAAGAAAACCCCCCAGCGCAGGGTGAGTGCACGCCATGCCTCCTGCGGAAGATTGATCGCCTCGCCCACCACATATTTTATGAACAGCTTGCCGAAATAGAGCCCGCCCAGAAGCGTTGCGCCAAAGAACACGTTGATCAGCGTAACCTTGACCTTGATGAACGTGTCATCATGAAGCCAGATTGTGAGGCCGCCGAAGATGCCGACAAAGATGGCGCTGAACAACGGAACCTTGGCAATTTTTTTCGTGAGTATCCATGAGGCAGCGAGCGCAATGGCTGTAGCCACCATGAATATGCCCGTGCCCCAGAACACGCCGCCCTTCCAGTTGCCAATGAAGAAGGCAAGCAGCGGGCCGAACTCGATGAGAAATTTGGGAAGCGGTTTCATGTCTCGCTTAGTCCTGAAATGGCGCGGGCAAAGGCATCCGCATCGAAAGGTTGAAGGTCATCAATGGTTTCACCAACGCCAATGGCATGGATCGGTAGTGCGAATTTTTCCGCGATCGCCACTAGAATACCACCGCGCGCCGTGCCATCAAGTTTGGTCATGATGAGGCCGGTGACGCCGGCGACCTTGGTGAAAATATCGGCCTGCGAAATGGCATTCTGTCCCGTGGTCGCATCCAGTATGAGCAACACGGCGTGGGGGGCGGTTTCATCCTGCTTCTTGACCACCCGCACGATCTTGTCGAGCTCGTCCATAAGGTAGGCCTTGTTCTGCAGGCGCCCGGCCGTGTCGATGAACAGGATATCCGTGCCGTCCTCGCGCGCCGTCTGCATCGCATCATAGGCAAGCCCCGATGAATCCGACCCCGTGGGCCGCGACAAGGTCTTGGCGCCCACGCGTTCGCCCCAGATGGTGAGTTGCTCGATGGCGGCAGCGCGGAAGGTATCGCAGGCCGCAAACATGACCTTAAAGCCTTCGCCCGTGGCGATGGCGCCGAGTTTGCCGATGGTCGTGGTCTTGCCAGCCCCATTGACGCCCACGACAAGAATGACGAAGGGCTTCTCGCTGCCGAAATTAAACGGCACTTCGACGGGCTTCAGCACCTTGGCCACTTCTTCCGCCAGAATGCGTTTGACCTCTTCCGGTTCAATTTCCTTGTCATAACGCCCTGCCGAGACAGCCTTGATGATGCGCTCCGAAACCGCAACACCGAGATCGGCTTGGATCAGCACATCTTCCAATTCTTCAAGCGTTGACGCATCCAGCTTACGCTTGGTGAAGATTGAGGTGATCGACGAGGTGATTGACTTCGAGGATTTGGACAGGCCCTTGGTGAGGCGCGACAGCCAGCCCTTGCGCTCTTCGACAACTGGAACAGGAGCGGGCTCGGGTTCAGGCGCAACACGTTCCTTGACTGGCGCGGGAGCTACAGGCTCAGGAACCTTTTCAATAACCGGAGGCGGAACGACAATCGCGATTTTTGGTTGCGGCGCTTCAACTTCAATTTTCTTTTGAGGTACAGGCTTTGGAAGTGGAGTAACCTTTTTGGGTTCCGGCTTTTTCGGCTCAGGTTTTTTGACTTCAACCTTCTTAGGTTCAGCCTTCCTGGGTTCAGATCTCTTAGGTTCTGGTTCTTTAGGTTCGGGCTTCTTGTCCTCGACCTTCTTCGGCGCAACTTTCTTCGGCTCAGGTTTTTTGACTTCAACCTTCTTTGGTTCCGGCGCTGCCTTGAGTTTTGGTTCTGGTTTTTTCGGTTCAGGTTTTTTAGGCGCTGGTTTTTTCGCTTCGACCTTGGGAGGTTCGACAGGCGTCGGTTCAGGCTTTGCCTTCGCCTCGGGCTCTGGCTTTGGAAGCTCCGGGACAACTTCAACTACAACAGGTGCAGGCGCTTCGAGCTGTTCCACAACAGGCGGAGGGGGTGGAGCTTCTTCAGTTTTGCCGACGATCCGGTTGAAAAGTTTCTTGAAAAACCCGCTCATGCGGCAAGCCTGGCTTCGAGATAGGTGCCGCTGGCACCAGTGACGTGGGCCTTGACGATGGCGCCGGGAGAGAGGCTTTGCGCAAATTTCACCTGGGCGAACTGTTCATTGCGGCCTGAATTCAGGGATTCAACCAATACACGTTGCGTGGCCCCGATGGAGTTGTTGAGGAAGCGGAACAATCGCTCTTCCCCCTTTGCCCGCAATCGCTGCGCCCGTTCCCTGATAATGCCCTTGTCCAATTGCGGCATGCGTGCGGCCGGTGTTTCTGGCCGGGGCGAGAAGGGGAATACATGGAGATAGGTAAGACCACATTCATCGACAATCCGGAGCGAGTTCTCGAACATCTCATCAGTTTCGGTCGGGAAGCCTGCAATGATATCCGCGCCAAACACCATATCTGGACGGCGCGATTTCAGCTCATGGCAGAATGCGATGGAATCTTCGCGGGCGTGCCGGCGCTTCATGCGCTTCAGGATCATGTTGTCGCCGGACTGCAGCGAAAGATGAATATGGGGCATCAGGCGTGTCTCACCCGCCATGACATCCATCAATTCCGCATCGGCTTCAATGGAGTCAATCGATGACAACCGCAAACGTTTGAGATCGGGCACGTGTTTCAGAATGCGATTGACCAGTGCCCCAAGCTTCGGCGCACCTTCGAGATCGGCCCCCCACGAGGTGATATCAACGCCGGAAAGAACGACTTCCGCATAGCCATTGGCAACAAGCCTGCGCACCTGCTCAACCGCCTGATGAATTTCAGCCGATCGTGAATTGCCGCGGCCAAAGGGAATGATGCAGAAGGTGCAGCGATGGTCACAGCCATTTTGCACCTGCACGAAAGCGCGGGTGCGTTCCGTGAGGCCCTCAATCATGTGCAGATGATTCTTACGCGGGCTCATGATCTCGCTCGCCCGAACCCGATCATTGGCACCGGGCAACCAGCTCTGCGGCTGCAGCTTCTCTTCATTGCCGAGAACCATGGATACTTCCGGCATTTCGGCAAACATCTCCGGCGTCGTCTGCGCCGCACAGCCCGTGACAATTATTTTTGCACCGGGCTCTTCCTTGTGGGCTTTGCGAATGGCCTGCCTCGCCTGGCGCGTCGCTTCCGCCGTTACTGCGCAAGTATTGAAGACAATCGCATCCTTTAATCCGGCCTTCGCCGCATGGCCGCGCATCACTTCTGACTCATAAGTATTGAGCCTGCAGCCGAAGGTGACGAATTCGGTTTCGCTCATGCGGCCAGCTCCGACGGCAGCACGCCATCAAACTCATAGGCCACGGGGCCCGTCATCAGCACATGGTCGTCGCTTTCGCGCCATTCCATCATGAGATCGCCGCCCGGCAAGGTGATGCGGCATTTGCGGTCAATGATCTTGATGCGTGCACCCGCCGCCATCACGGCGCAGGCCGCTGTACCGCAAGCCTTGGTCAGGCCCGCACCACGCTCCCAGACCTTGAGCGTGACATGATCGCGTGAATCAACCCGCGCCAGCGAAATATTGGCACGCTGCGGAAACAGGTGATGATGCTCCAGCATGGGGCCAACCTTTGAAAGATCGACCACATCGAGATCATCCACCCAGAAAATGCAATGGGGATTGCCGACATTCACCACCGAGGGCGAATGAATGAGCGGGTGATCAATGGGCCCGACTTGCAGTTCGATATGGCGCGTATCGTGGAATGGTTCCGACAGCGGAATATCCTTCCAGTCAAAACGCGGCACGCCATTATCGACCGTCACCAGCCTGTCACCCGCCTTGCGCGCCGCCAGAAACCCGCCGAGCGTATCGATAGTGGCCGTGGTTGTTTTCTTCTCGTCAAACAGCATGTCGGCCACGCAGCGCGAGGCATTGCCGCAGCTTTCAACCTGCCCGCCTTCATTGTTCCACACCAGCATGCGCACGTCGGCAACGTCGGATTTTTTCAGGACGATGACCTGGTCGCAGCCAATCCCCGCCTTCCGGTCGGCGATGGCGCGTGCCTTCACCTCATCCATGGAAATCACGCGGGCCCGCCCGTCAAGCACGACAAAATCATTGCCGAGCCCGTTCATCTTGCGAAAGGGAATTGCGCCTGCCTGGGTCATTTCAGGGGGTTATATGGGAAAAGGCCGGGGAAAAGCTAGCCCGCTTGCTGATCCATGTGCTGCGTGCTTTCTCTCACAAAAAGCGGAAGGGAATTTATGGCATTTTTGCAAGCGGGGCTTAATCAGGATTACCCGGATAGCTCCAATAAACTTAATCAGCCAACGGATCAATTATCCCAGCCTTCCTGAAACAGAAGGTATCTAGTCGCGCCCACATGAAGCCAATTTTGCCGCGGCCAATGATTGAGCCAATACTAGCCTTGGAAATGCCTCCATAAAGAGTGATGGGCTTGGGCTGACCTACCGGACGACTTTCACGCCGCGCCGTTAGTTTGGACCTCAACAGCTGTCTGCGCTTATGGATCAGCCCAAGTAAGTGTCGTTGAAGGGAAGGGGTGGAGCCCCTCCCTTCTTCTCCTCGTTGGCCGATTCCCCAAATTATTAAACGATTTAAACGAAAGGAGATTTGTCCTTGTGAGATGTTTTAAACGATTACACTGATTGTTTATAAGAAACTCTAGTTTTCTTCTTATTTAGAATTTTATCGCAATGAGATATCTGAGATTAT
>JAHFPK010000311.1 GCA_023266715.1 Hyphomicrobiales bacterium
TTCCACGAACTCGCCCTTCTCCACGCTCTCGCGGGCCATCAATCTTTCGGCACGGAAGGGCGAGATGAAGGACACGAGCACAATCAATCCGGCATCGACCATGAGTTTTGATACTTCTGCGACGCGGCGGATGTTTTCAACGCGGTCGGCATCAGTGAAGCCCAAGTCGCGGTTGAGGCCGTGGCGGACATTGTCACCATCCAGTAGATAGGTCATGTGGCCCGAGGCGTGAAGTTTCTTTTCCACTAGGTTGGCGATAGTGGATTTGCCGGAGCCTGATAGGCCGGTGAACCACAACACGGTCGGCTTCTGTTTGGCCTGGCGCGCGCGTGCCACCTTGTTCACATCGACGGCCTGCCAGTGAATGTTGGAGGCACGGCGAAGCGCAAAATGAATGAGGCCCATGCCGACGGTTGAGTTGGTGAAGCGGTCAATAATGATGAAGCTGCCGAGATGGCGATTCTCCGTGTAACTTGTAAAGGCGATAGGGCTGTCGAGCTCCAGATTGCACACGCCGATTTCATTCAACGTGAGCGTCTTGGCCGCCACATGCTCCATGGTGTTGACGTTAACCTTGTGTTTCAGGGAATCTAGCGTGCCGGGAACCTGGCGGTTGCCCGTCTTGATCACATAGGGCCGGCCCGGCAGCATGGACTCGTCACCCATCCACAGGACTTCGACCTCAAACTGGTCAGAGACTTCAATGGGGTCTGCTGCATTGCAGATCACATCGCCGCGGCTGATATCGATTTCCGTAGTGAGCGTGATCGTCAGCGATTGTCCAGCTATGCCGCACAGAAGATCGCCATTATGGGTGACGACACGTTCAACAGTGGCCGTCTTGGCCGAGGGGAGAACCCTGATCTGATCGCCAGGGCGCACGGCTCCGCTGACGATGGTGCCGGAAAAGCCGCGGAAATTCTGATCGGGACGGTTGACCCATTGCACGGGCAGGCGGAATGGTTTTGTCGCGAGATCGTCGTCCACAGGTACGGTTTCGAGATGGGCCATCAGGGTTGAGCCGTGATACCAGGGCATGGCGGCGGAGTGTTCAACCACATTGTCACCCGCAAGGGCTGAAAGCGGAATGCAGGTGATGTTGTCAGCGCCGATGCTCTTGGCGAAGGCGCGATAGTCGGACTCGATATCTTCAAAAACTTTCTGATCATAATTCATCAGGTCCATTTTGTTGATGGCGACAACGAGATGGCGGATGCCGAGCAGAGTTGCGATGAAAGTATGCCTGCGGGTTTGGGTGAGCACGCCTTTGCGGGCGTCGATCAGGATGACAGCGAGATCGGCGGTCGATGCGCCTGTTGCCATGTTGCGGGTGTATTGCTCATGGCCCGGCGTATCAGCCACGATGAATTTGCGCTTGTTGGTGGTGAAGGCGCGGTAGGCCACATCAATGGTGATGCCCTGCTCGCGTTCGGCGGCGAGGCCGTCAACCAATAAAGCGAAATCGAGATTGCCGCCTTGGGTTCCCATCTTTTTGGAGTCGACCTCAAGCGCCAGGAGCTGATCTTCAAACAGCATCTTGGCTTCGTAGAGCAACCTGCCAATCAGTGTGGATTTGCCATCATCAACAGAGCCGCAGGTGATGAAGCGCAGGAGATCCTTGTTCTCCTGGGTCTTCAGATAGGATTCAACATCGCCACCTTCAAATTCAATAAAGCGCGACATCAGAAGTAGCCTTCCTGTTTTTTCTTCTCCATGGAAGCGGCCTGGTCCTTGTCAATGACGCGGCCCTGACGCTCGGAGGAGGTGGCGACCAGCATTTCCTCGATGATGTCGAGAAGGGTTGTCGCGTTTGATTCAATGGCACCGGTCAGGGGATAGCAGCCAAGGGTGCGGAAACGGATGTGGCGAATTTCGGGCTTCTCGCCGGGATTAAGTCGCATGCGCTCATCATCAACCATGATCATCTGGCCGTCGCGCCAGACAATGGGGCGGGGTGCGGCGAAGTACAATGGAACAATCGGAATGTTCTCGATGTGGATATATTGCCAGATGTCGAGCTCGGTCCAGTTCGACAAGGGAAATACGCGGATCGATTCGCCCTTGTTCTTGCGGGCGTTATAGAGATTCCACAATTCGGGGCGCTGGTTCTTCGGGTCCCAGCGATGGCGCGTGTCGCGAAAAGAAAAAATGCGCTCTTTGGCGCGGGACTTCTCTTCATCGCGGCGAGCCCCGCCGAAGGCGGCATCGAAGCCATATTTGTCGAGAGCCTGTTTCAGCCCATCGGTTTTCATGATCTGGGTGTGCAGCGCTGAGCCGTGATCAAAGGGGTTTACGTCCTTTTCGATGCCGTCGGGGTTAACATAGACGATGAGGTCCAGCCCCAGGCGCTTTGCGGTTTCATCGCGGAGCGAAATCATGTCGCGGAATTTCCAGCGGGTATCGACATGCATCAGGGGAAAGGGCGGTTTTGCGGGGTAAAAAGCCTTCATAGCGAGATGCAGCATGACGGCTGAATCCTTGCCCACGGAATAAAGCATCACCGGCTTTTCGCATTCGGCGGCGACCTCGCGGATGATGTGGATGGATTCCGCCTCGAGACGTTCGAGATGGGTCAGTTTATCGAGCGTGGCAGCCTGCAGCATTGCATTGTCCTTTTTCGGCCCCGGGTTATGGCGGTGTCTTTGCGCAAACGCAAGGCGGGACTTGTTGCGCAAAGACGGGGAGGGACTTGCCCGCTACTTGGCTTTGGGGCTAGTGCTTAGCAAGGGGAGCTGATGAAAAATCCATCACCAAAAAAACCGCCAGCCAAGAAGGGAGTGCCAAGCCTTCCCTACCAGGAGCCGCATCTCGGCGCTTCGGCGCGGGGCAAGCTGTTGGAGGAAGCCATCGGGCGCGAAGTGCGCGGCTTTCGTGAAAAGCTTGGCATAACGATTTCAGAACTCGCCAAGGCGGCGGATATGTCGGCAGGCATGCTGTCAAAAATTGAAAATGGCGCCACCTCGCCGTCGCTCAGTTCGCTGCAAGCCTTGAGCAAGGCCTTGCAGGTTCCTGTCACTTCACTGTTTCGGGGCTTTGAGGAAATCAGAGATGCTTCCTTCGTGAAGGCGGGGCAGGGCCTGACCATCGAGAGGCGGGGCACGCGGGCAGGCCACCAGTACCAATTGCTGGGGCACAGCCCCCATGGGCCGGTCATGGTTGAGCCCTACATGATCACGCTCACCGCCCAATCCGATGTATTCCCCACTTTCCAGCACAGCGGACTTGAAATGCTTTATATGCTCGAGGGCAATGTGGTCTATCGCCATGGCGATAAGACCTATGACATGCACCCCGGCGACACCCTGTTTTTTGATGCTGACGTTCCCCATGGGCCGGAGGAGCTGAAAAAGCTGCCGGCGCGCTATTTGAGCGTGATCAGCTACCGGCGGGAAGACTGATTGACAAAGTAGCTACCGGTAGCTACATTTGGCGCATGAACATTTCTGTCAAAGAAGCCAAGAACCGTTTGTCCGAACTCCTGCATCTCGCCGAGGCTGGGGAAACGAT
>JAHFPK010000312.1 GCA_023266715.1 Hyphomicrobiales bacterium
CAGGCGCCAGCAAGGAAAACGCCAGCGACTTCGCATTGACCATTGATGTGGTTTCCCTCCTGCACCGGGGCCTGTTCGATCATGCCGTTATCGCTTCAAGCGATGCTGACTTCATGCAATTGGCGACCCATATCCGCGAACAGGGCAAGGGCATTGATGGGCTGGGGGAAGGCAAAGCGCCAAAACTCCTCCAGTCTGCGTTCGATCACTTTACCATTGTCCCCGCAGTGCCGCTGAAAAAGGCACCCGCCCCTAAAGCGTCGCTTGCTCCGGCAAGGAGGACTGCCGCAACGCCGCCAATCGACAAGGACATGCTTCTGCAAATTTACCGGAATCTCAGCGCCAATGGCAGGGCAGTAACACCGCGGGTGTTCGGAACGGAATTGTCCGTCAAGATGCCGAATTACAAGAAGGGCCACCGGACCCTTGAGAATTTTCTTCGCAACTCCGGCGTATTCAAAATCGAGCGCGGCGTGATACTTCCGCTCGGCTGAAGGCTGGCACAATACTCACCCCAGCCATTTTATGAGAAGCAGAAAGTTATTTCAGCTTCTTTAAGGGTCCATCACCCAACGTGGCTGATATTCTCTTTGAGAGTTTATCTCTCAATTCTTCAGGGGTGGCCCAGGTAATATGATTGAACTGCCGTGTGTCGAAATGAACAAGTTCGATTAGGTCGTTGCGTGCCGTCCATATCACTTCTCGACCAAGCCCCTTTGCGAAACCGGCTTCAAAATATACTCCGCCGCGTGAGACAGCTTCCAGCTTTTCGCCACTATCTGCATCAATTCTCTTGAATACATCGCTGGTGAAATCAGCGACAACAAATCGCGATCGACGAATTTCAGCAATAATCTCGTCATCAATTTTGTTGTTATGATCCTTTCGATCAATTCTTACAGGTTTGTAGCCAGCGTCTTCAATGGCTGGCTTAAAACCCAATTCATATGCCTCATTCATTTGCTGCCCGAACCACATGGCAACAAATGCCTGTTGGCTATCAACACTCAAGAAGAGGAGTTCATTGACTTTTTCATATCCTGAATACGATAGTGAAACATCGGTTGGTTCCGTTCGTCTGGGCGGGTCGCAATCCACCAAACCAGCTACGCGTGCAAATTCTACCAGTCTAATAAGTTCTCGAGAATCTAGGCATGATGTGTAGGCGAGAGCGAATTCATCACGTATTTTGTCTTGCTTCCCTACTTCACCACCACGACCTCCGCCACTACCCAAATAGAATGGCTGCCCAAGTTGGTCTGAGCTTTTGTAGAGCCAAAGTAGCAGCTTATCTCGGCGCTGAGATACTGTCGGCAAGGCCTGCGAGAGCGCATTATCGATAGCTTCACTGTCAACCAAGGGACAGTCATTTCCCATATGCCGCTGTTCAACAAGCCAGTTGGTAAGTTTCACAAGCTGCCTGGGATTCAGATTTTTTATCTGATCCAAAGCTAAGTTTGTAATTTGATACTTTCCGCCCGCACGGCAGGAATCTAGGGTTACAGATTGGTGACTCGCGGCTACAAATTTTGCATCGGTTTTCCAGATACGGCATAGTTCGAATTCGTCAGCCATTTTCATCCCAACCGCTTCAACGCCTCGGCTGTCTTCGTCCGCTGCACATCAAGTTCGGCCTTGCGTTCGCGGGTTTCGGTCAATACATCTTCCGGTGCCTTGGCGACAAAGCCGGGATTGCCCAACCGGCCAACGATGGCAGACGATTCTTTCTCAATCCGTTCCAGCTCCTTCTTCAACCGCGCCGTTTCCGTGGCAAAGTCGATCACGCCTTCCAGCGGCAATGCGACAGTCGCCTCGCCCAGCACAATCTGCGCTGAGGCCTTTGGCACCCGGTCTTCGAACGAAATCGATGACAGCCGCGCCAGACGGATGATTTCATTCTCCCAGGCGGACGCAATGCGACGTGAATCCTTGTTGGCCCCTACCAACACGCAAGGGATTTTCAGTCCGCCGGAAATGTTCATCTCGGCCCGCACCGAACGGATTTCGGAAATGATGGCAATGACCCATTCGATCTCCTTGTCCGCCTTGGCGTCACCCAGGCCCTTGTAGCTCGGCCAGTTCGCTTCGATCAGCCAGTGCTCACGGGTGGCGGTCTGTTGCCAAAGTTCTTCCGTCACAAACGGCATGAAGGGGTGCAGCAGCACCAGTATCTGGTCGAGAACCCAGGCGGCAGAAGCCTGGGTTTCCTTCTTGGCGGCCTCATCCCGGCCACCCAATATCGGCTTGATCAGTTCCACATACCAGTCGCAGTAAACATTCCACACGAATTGGTAGAGGGCGGCGGCCGCTTCATTGTAGCGATGTTCTTCAATGGCCTTGGTCACCGCATTGCGCGTGCGCGAAGCTTCGCCGGCAATCCAACGGTTCACCGTGACGCGCGCCGCCACGGGATCATAATTGAAATCACGGGCAACCCCGTTCATTTCGGCAAAGCGCGCGGCGTTCCAAAGCTTGGTTCCGAAATTGCGATAACCCTCGACGCGGGATTTGGCGAGCTTTATGTCGCGTCCCTGGGCCGCCATGGCAGCCAGCGTAAAGCGCAAGGCATCGGCGCCGAATTCATCCATGAGTTCCAGGGGGTCAATCACATTGCCCTTGGACTTTGACATTTTCTGGCCCTTTTCGTCGCGGACCAGAGCGTGGATATAAACCGTGTGGAACGGTACTTCCTTTCGGAAGTGAAGGCCCATCATCATCATGCGGGCCACCCAGAAGAAGATGATGTCAAAGCCGGTGACGAGGACATCGGTTTTGTAATGGCGCTTCAGTATCGAAGTTTCCTCCGGCCAGCCCAGCGTGGAGAACGGCCAGAGCGCAGACGAGAACCAGGTATCAAGCACGTCAGGATCACGCCAAATTCTTGGAGCCGGATCAGTGGAATTTAGCACTGCTCTATTAACTGCAGTAGCGAAGTCCTCCTCAACTAAAACTTCCTCGCCATAGTAACTTAGTGCAAGCTTTTTGGCTTCTGCTTCTGTCTCGGCAACGAAGATTTTTCGCTTATCAACTTGATACCTCCTATTGCCATCTTCATCCAATTCGGGCCCATACCATGCCGGAATCTGATGGCCCCACCAGAGCTGGCGCGAGATGCACCAGGGTTGAATGTTGCGCATCCATTCGTAATAGGTCTTGTCCCAGTTCTTCGGCACAAAAACCGTATCGCCTTTTTCAACGGCGGCGATGGCGGGCTTGGCCATCTCGGCCGCATTCACATACCATTGCTCCGTAAGCATGGGTTCGATGACAACATTGGAGCGGTCACCAAAGGGTTGCGGGATGATCTTGTCCTCGCGGCCGCGATAGAAGCCAAGCTCCTCAATTTCCTGCAGCACCATTTCACGCGCCTTGTAGCGGTCCTTGCCCTGGTAGCGCTCGGGAACATTGTTTTCCGGCGTGGAAATCATCCGCGCTTTCTTGTCCATCAGCACGATTAGCGGAATGTTGTTGCGCCGCGCCACCTCGAAGTCATTGAAG
>JAHFPK010000313.1 GCA_023266715.1 Hyphomicrobiales bacterium
ACGTCCAGGATCAAAAACCATCCCGCCCGCAGCCCCCAAGGGGCATAAAGGTGAACCGGGTCTGACGGCCAGAAAATCCGAAAACTACTACGATATAAAGAGCACAATATTCAATGCGCTGATCGACGCCATTGACCTGACCCAGCTTGGCCAGCTTGATCGCGATGCAGCGCGTGATGAAATTCGTGACATCGTCAACGAGATTATCACCCTCAAAGATGTTGTGATGTCTATTGCCGAGCAGGAGGAACTGCTCGAAGATATTTGCAACGACGTTTTGGGCTATGGCCCATTGGAGCCACTTCTAGCCCGCGACGACATATCGGATATTATGGTGAATGGCGCAAACCTTACCTTCATCGAAGTCGGCGGCAAGATGCAGCAAACCGGCGTGCGTTTCCGCGACAATAACCAGTTGCTCAATATTTGCCAGCGCATCGTCAGCCAGATAGGCCGGCGCGTCGATGAAGCAAGCCCGATATGCGACGCTCGCTTACCTGACGGTTCTCGTGTCAACGTCATTGTTGGTCCACTGGCTATCGATGGACCGGCACTCACAATTCGTAAGTTCAAAAAGGATCGCTTGAAGCTTACTGACCTGGTGAAGTTCAAATCGATCACCCCGGAAGGCGCGTCTATTCTGGAAATCATCGGCCGCGTTCGTTGTAACGTGCTGATTTCCGGCGGTACGGGTTCAGGGAAAACAACGCTATTGAATTGCCTGACCGGCTACATTGATCATGACGAGCGCATTATCACCTGTGAAGACGCTGCTGAACTTCAGCTGCAGCAGCCCCATGTTGTGCGCCTGGAAACGCGCCCGCCAAATCTGGAGGGCGAAGGTTCGATCACCATGCGCGATCTCGTGAAGAACTGCTTGCGTATGCGCCCCGAACGAATCATCGTCGGCGAAGTCCGCGGCCCTGAGGCGTTCGATCTCCTGCAGGCCATGAACACCGGTCACGATGGCTCCATGGGAACGCTCCACGCCAATAGTCCGCGTGAAGCCCTGTCGCGGCTTGAATCGATGATTACCATGGGCGGCTTTTCGCTTCCGTCGAAGACGATCAAGGAAATGGTTTGCGGCTCCATCGACGTTATCGTTCAGGCGGCCCGTTTGCGCGATGGTTCGCGCCGCATCACCCACATCACTGAAGTTGTCGGCATGGAAGGCGATGTAATTATCACCCAGGATCTCTTTGTCTATGAAGTTATCGGTGAAGATGCCAATGGCAAGATTATCGGCCGGCACAGGTCTACTGGTATTGCAAGGCCGCATTTCTGGGATCGCGCCCGTTACTATAACGAAGAAAGACGCCTGGCGGATGCACTTGAAAAGGCCGAAATGCGCAACGAGCAGGATTAAGAAATTTATTTGGTTGCGTTACGAGGTTTGTTGCGCAAGACATTGAGGGATAGCTGCAATTATGTTCTTTGGCCAAGATATATCACAAATTGCATTTGTGTTCATGGTGGCCGCCGCTGTAGGCGGTGTGGCATTTGCAATATTTTTCCCTTTGTTCGCGAATGCCTTGGCATCAAAACGGATTCAGGCGGTGACGTCGACTGCCAAGATGCCGGTCAAGCAATCATTGCGTTCACGTCTAATAGAGGACCCGAAGGACGCGCGCCGCAAACAAATTCAGGAGTCCTTGAATCAGCTTAACGAACGCGAAAAACAACGCAAAAAAAAGCTCAATCTGCGTACCCTAATTGCTCAAACCGGCATTGACCTGTCGATCAGAATGTTCTGGGTGCTGTCGCTCGTTTTGGGTGTGATTATGGCCCTTGTGCCGTTTATTTTTGCACTGCCGTGGTATGTTTCAATCGGCGCAGGGCTGGTGGGTTTTCTTGGCCTGCCCCGCTGGATCATCAAATTCCTGCGCACCCGCCGGCAGAATATCTTTCTTAACGATTTTGCTGACGCCATCGACGTGATGGTCCGTGGACTTAAGTCAGGTCTTCCGGTTACTGACGCGATGAAGATTATTGCGAATGAATCGGGTCCGCCAGTTGGTCCGGAATTCATTGAAGTTGTGGAAGGCCAACGCATTGGCATCCCCGTCGATCAGGGTATTGAACGCATGGTCGAACGGATGCCTTTGGCGGAAGTCAACTTTCTTGCCATTGTGATGGCAATTCAGACAAAGACCGGCGGTAACCTCTCGGAAGCCTTGAACAACCTTTCCAAAGTGCTGCGCGATCGCAAAAAGATGAAAGCAAAGATTAGGTCGATGAGCCAGGAAGCCAAATCTTCGGCTGCCATCATTGGCTCTCTTCCCTTTATCATCATGGGTGCGCTTACCGTCTTGAACCCGGAGTACTTGAATCCGCTGTTTTATACGCACGTGGGAAATATCATGCTCGGCGCAAGTGCGGCGTGGATGACAACCGGAGTTTTGGTCATGCGCAAAATGATTAACTTTGAAATCTGAGGCTGGATGCCGCTGAAAAATGATTAACCTCCTCTCCAGCCTCCTCCACGTTGAAGTGCTCATAACGGCGCTCGTTGGCTTTGCGGCCTTTGGAACCGTGTTGACGATTGCCGCACCCTACTTTGAAAACGACAAGCTCAGCGCTCGCATCAAGGTGGTTTCCTTGGAGCGTGACAGATTGCGGGCCCAGCAAAAAGCCCAGCTCGCTGGCAGTGAGACAAAACTTCGGGACAGGCCAAGGCGCGGTCTGGTGTCCCAGATTGTTGAATCGCTCAATTTGCGCAGCGTGTTTGAGGCCGAGAACTCGCGCGAGGCGCTGCGACAGGCTGGCATGAGGAGCGAACGTCACCTCGTTACATTCCTCGCCTTGCGCTTGATCACACCGCTTTTTGTGGCCTTGCTCGTGTTTGTTTATTCATCCACGGTTTTTGCGGACCGCGTTCCGCCCCAGATGCGAATGGTGGCGACCATGGTTGGCTTGGTCTTTGGCTTCTATTTGCCGAGCATCATTCTGAAAAACCTCAAGACCAGGCGCCAGGATTCGATCAGGAGGGCGTGGTCTGACGCCCTCGATTTGTTGTTGATTTGCGTGGAATCCGGCATGTCGATTGAACCCGCCATGCAGCGTGTTTCCCGCGAGATTGGTAGCGGCTCCGTAGCGCTGGCTGAAGAGCTTACCCTGACGGTGGCCGAACTCTCCTATTTGCAGGATCGCCGCAAGGCCTTTGAAAACTTGGGCAAGCGCACCGGCCTTCCAACGGTCAAATCCGTTGTCACAAGCCTCATCCAGTCGGAACGCTATGGCACGCCCTTGGGTACGGCACTGCGTGTTCTGGCCCAGGAAAATCGCGATGCCCGCATGGCAGAAGCGGAAAGGAAGGCTGCTGCACTTCCACCGAAGCTGACCGTACCCATGATCATGTTCTTCCTGCCGGTGATCTTCGTCATTATTTTGGGGCCATCCGTAATCCTGGTGATGAAGCTTCACTAGGAAAAACTCGAAACAACAAGAAAGGCGCGAATGGCTTTCGCGCCTTTCTTGTTGATCTG